>CAMWNM010000007.1 GCA_947175635.1 uncultured Bacteroidales bacterium
ACCCCGACTCCCTGCACCTCTCCCTCAGGCATTCAGCCTCCGGAAAAGAACTCGTTATCTCCGCACCCATAACAATCTACTCCGTACCCCAACTATTCTTCGCCGCCGCTACCGGTAATCTCGTACTGGCCGATCTATACCCACGTAAATCAGGCTCTCCGGCGGTGATCCGGATACCCACCGGAGACGATATGTCGGCCAAATGGACCTGTACCGATTATCCGGGGGGGGCGTTGTCAAGCAACGCGTCCGATCCGAACTATTGCTATAGTAACGATATTTTTGGTTGCGGCCGGAACAACAACGGCACATATAATTATACTTTCGAACACTTATACTTCTCCGGCGGCGGTGAATACACCGCGGTGGCCGGTCCTTCGGGGGTTGTTGCTTTCGGTGAAGTGATTTCGTGTCCCGGCGAAGGACGCTACTTCGCCACCATCAAGACCAGCGACGGCTGTATCGTGCCGACCGACACGGTGATGGTGAAGCCGCCGGTTGTTCCCACCCTCACGATTAACACCGACTGTAACACAGGGCTTGATGTATTGGCTACCGTGGACGGCGACGACGTGCCGACCGAATGGGAATGGATAATCCGTTCCACGCCCCAATCCGAGGATCCTTCGGAGCACAACGGTTACGGTTTCACGCTGAAAGATGGCGAGTCCATAGCGGTATCCCACATATACAGCGAAATCATGAAAATGATTTTTGTTGACGATGCATTAGGAGTTGGTTTCACTGAAGGCGATTGGGGGGATCTTACACCTACCTATTCGGCCACCAAATCGGGAGCAAGTAGTTCGCTGTCTCTGATTTACAGCAAAGAAGTAATAAATGTCCTAACCTCAATAACTTCAAGTTCAGGCTTGGACTTTACGCAATACCCTTGGTATCCTTTAAGCATGAACGGTCTGCCTTCCACCTTGGATGACGCCACGCGTGTATGGGGGGATGTGGATGCCCTTACCCATGGAGGGGTGTTGGCGGGCAGTTTTGTTTTTGCCCGTTGCAAAATCAACGGAGAATGGTCGGAATGGGCTGGGCAGCAGTTGGGGATGACGGCCGGATCGGCATTTGATGAGTTTCATTTCGGAATTTCCGCTACCCCTTGTATAGGATCGGACAATAAGCTCGCTGATTTTGGTCTTTCTGGTTACTGCGCTCAAACGGATACGGTGGTGAAAGAAGGCTCTCCCGTACAGTTCAGGATATGGATGGACGGTTTCGTAACGATTGCCAAAATTGAGATTAGCAATGGTATTGAGAATATTAAGACAGAAAAGATAGATGCAAGTGTGTCAATGAATCTGAGTGCTCACGATATCGTGATTTATTGGCAGTATTATGACAAGACCGCCGGTTTGTGGACTACGTGGGCCTCATCGGATTATTCTACTGTTTCGCAAGTGGACGAGAACGGAATAGCTTGGGTAAATTCTCCGATACGTTATATAAATGATGAGACACAGACGGGCCGATACCGTGCCGTTTTTTCGGTAAACGGTTGTGCGATAGCTTCCACCGATGCCCAGGAAGGCGGATTTAAGGGAGATGAAGGCAAAGATGCGATAATGGGAGAAGAGGATGCCGGGCATTACGATGATGAGGTAGAGGTTTCTTTCAAACTCCGTCCCTCGGCTCCGGTTCCGAATCCGACCGAACTTTGTCTTGGCGTTGACCCGCTTACCTTGACATGGAACGATATCTTCGTTCCATCTACCATGAAGTTGCAGTATAGACTTGGTACGGGTTCATGGTTGAACATGACCGGTGGGGCCAATGATGATTATATGTTTGCCGCCGCTGACGGCAAAACCGTGTTTACAGTTTACAAGACCTTTTTCGTGACAGGTTCCTATACTTTCCGCATTGTGGACGAAGGGGTGGAAGGCGATGCGAGCAAAGCGGTAACGGTAGAAGACTGTACCTATCCCGCTCCGGAGCCGGATGAAAATTCTTATTGTGAGGATGCTGAAGACGGCGTATTATTGATATGGTCGCAAACCTTCAACGCGGCCACCCAGTCGCTCTTATGCTATCCTTCTACCGGTAGCGCTTGGGTGGAGGTTTCAACCATATGTACCTTCACGCCGCTTACGGTTTCCGGTATGCAGGTCTTTTCCCTTGTGGGGCTGCCGGTTGGTTCCTATACTTTCAAGGTGGTTGACAAAGACGGCTCCTTGGATGGAAAGGTGAGCACGTCGGTTACCGTCAATGCGGTGCCGACTATTTCGGTAAATGATTTCTCCATCTTATCGGGAACAGACGATGTAACCGATGGCCGGATCTGTCCCGGTCAGGGTGTTGTATTGGAGGCTGATTATGAAGCGGGGGCTACCTATACATGGTATTATACCGATGGAACGAACGTAGGTGCCGGCGCTTCCCTGGAATTTGTCGATGCCATGCCTGCCAATATGGCCGGTACGTTCAATTTCGTTCTGCTGGTGCAGAAAACACAGAACGGCTGTTCTTCGGAATCGGAAGTGGGGCCGCATAGCCTCATCGTAGATCCGGCGCCGACCCAGCCGGTTATTTCGGTGGCGGCCGCCACCATCTGTGCCGGCACCGACCATACTTTCGAACCTACCGTTACGCCGGCAACGGCTACCCCTGACGGTACCTATACTTATACATGGACGGCAGGCGGCTCAACGGTGGGTACAACCAAAAACCTTACCGTAAGCCCCTCGGCCACCACAACCTATACGTTCAAGGTGGATGTGGCCACCTCCCACGGCTGTACCGATTCCAAATCGGCCAATGTTACCCTTACCGTGAATCCCGCACCTTCCATCACCGATGCCAAGGTAACGGGCACAACCACGCTCTGCGCCTCCGATGCCCTGTCTCTTACCGCTTCGGCCACCGGTACGGGCCTCAGTTATAAATGGTATCATGCCGCTTCTTCGGCCATTACCGACGCCACCGCCACGGTAGCCACCACGGCCACTTTCTCCAAGGCCGCCCCGCTTGCCGCCGCTGACGCCGGTACCTATACCGTGCGCATCACCTCCACTTCCGGAAGCGGTGCCACGGCTTGCACCACCACCCACGACGAGGAGGTTACGGTTACCGTGAATCCGTTGCCCGTCAATCCGGTCATCACACAGCCCTCGGCCGGTCTGACCCTCTGTACGGGCAGCACCGACAAGCTTACCGCCACCGTAAGCGGCAACAACCAGAGCGGTGTAACCTATACCTATAAATGGTACACCGGTTCTACGGTGGTGAAAACCTCCACCGACGCCACCAACGGTCTTGTGCTCAATTTCGCTCCGAGCGGCGGGGACGTATCTACCGGCAGTGCCTTCACGCGCAACTACTACCTTGTTATAGAGTCGGAGGTAACCGCCACCGGCTGTAAAAACACCACGGCCACCGTTACCGGCGTTGCCGTCAAGGTGGAAGTGTGCGGCGATGATGCCATAGACGGTCCCTATGAAGTATGTCCCACCGAAACCACGCCCAAGGCCTTTACCCTTTCGGTGGCTTCTCCCGCTCCCAGCTCGGTAACATGGCAGCAAAGCACCGATCAAACCAACTGGACGGCCGCTGTGGGAACCAATTCCTGTAGCGCCACGGTGGGTTCCAGCTGCACCTTTACGCCCTCCGCCATTCCTGCGGCGGGTAACACCGTGTATTACAGGGCTGTTATCGTACGCAACGGAAGCACTTTCTACAAGGAAACCTCCTATACCACTTATCCCGAACCGACCAAACCGGTGGTAACGGCCACCGCCGATCCCGCTTCGGTGTGCGCCGGCGGCAGCATCGCCCTCAAGGCTTCCAATACTTCGGCCACGGGGCATACCTATGCCAACTGGAAATGGACGGGCCCCGGCAGCTATTCCTCCACTTCGCAGAATCCCACCCTGAGCAATCTCCAGACTTCGGCCAGCGGTGAATACAGCGTTACGGTGGAAGCCACTTCGGCCGACGGCTGTAAGGTAACCTCCGATGCGGGCAAGGTAACGGTTACCGTGAATCCGGCCGCCACCAAGCCCGTCATAACGATTGCGGCCGCCACCGTATGTGCCGGCACCGGTCATACCTTCGAACCTACCGTTACGCCGGCAACGGCTACCCCTGACGGTACCTATACTTATACATGGACGGCAGGCGGCTCAACGGTGGGTACAGACAAAGACCTTACCGTCAGCAATCCCACCGCCACTACCACTTATACCTTGACGGTGGATGCGGAAACATCCAAGGGCTGTACCGCCTCCGGTTCGGCCAGTGTAACCCTTACCGTGAATCCCGTTCCGGTAATCAACAGCGTTACCCTTACCGCGGCCAAGGATAAACTCTGCTCCGACGAAACCCTTACCCTTACCGCCACCGCTTCGGTAAATCCTTCCAATGCCACGCCGTCTTACCGTTGGTACAAGGGCCGGATAGCCGACACCTCGGCTTCCACCCTTATCTCGGGAGCCACCTCGGCCACCTACACCAAAGCCAGCCCGGCCACCACCGACGGCGGTTACTACACCGTGGCGGTTACCTACAAAAACGGTGACTGCTATGCCACGGCCGCCGCCGAGAAGGAAGTTACCGTGTTGCAGAAACCGGCCATCACGGGCGTAACGGTAAAGGTTGACAACACCCCGATCTGTGCGGGCGGCCAGGCCACCTTTACCGCCACGGTGAATCCGGCCACGGCTTCCGCCGGTACTTATACTTATGAATGGAAAAAGGGCAGCGCCGTTATTTCCGGCGCCACCGGCACCACCTATGCTGTTACCAATGCGGTTAGTTCGGATGCGGCCACCTATACCTGTACGGTAACGGCCACCAACGATATCTGTACCGCCTCGGCCAGCGGTTCGGCCGCCTTGGCCGTTACCACGCCGGCCGATCTGAGCAAGATTGCCGTAAGCGGTGCGGTTGCCGAAAAGTGTATCAGCGATGGCCAGACCACCCTTTCGGTAACCGGCATCACGCAGGGTTCGCCTGCCCAGACCGCCGCCTACCAGTGGTATAAAGACGGTGCGGCTATCTCGGGGGCCACTTCGGCCACCTATACGGTAGCGGCTGCCCTGGCTTCCAACGGAAAGTACTCCTGCAAGGTAACCGTGGCCGCCACCACCGCCAACCCCTGCGCGGCGGAAGAAACCACGCCCGAGGTGGAAATGTCTTACAAGATGTGCGGCGACGAACCCCTTACGCCCGGCAACACCCCCGAACAGGACAACGATATAGCGCTTGTCTGTCAGAAGGAAAGTTCGAACGCCTGGGTGGAATACACGCCCTTGAGCGAACAAGATGCCGTAACCAAGGTTACTTGGTATAAGAGCGCCACCAAACCGGCGCAGGTTTCCACCGCCACAGGCACCCTGATTAAGACGGTAAGCGACCTCGATTGGCCGCTCACGCTGACCAACAAGGAAGTGTTCGGCAATGAACCGGCCTTTAAGGACTACTATGTATGGGCCAAGGTGGAACGCGGCACCGTGGTGAGCTACACCACCGTTTACCGTTTTGTGAAACTCGAGAATCCCGTACTGGGGGCCATCTCCATCACCGATGAAGAAAAAGAGGTGTGTGTGAACACTTCCTATACGTTTACCGCTTCAACCACCCTGAGCCCGGCGCCCACCCATACCGGTATTGCCGCAAGCGCCTCGGGTCCTCAATATTACTGGAGCAAGAACAGCGGTACCGAAACCGCCGGGGTGGCCACCTACCAGGCTTCCACCCAGACTCCGGTTTCCGGTGATACCTATACGGTGCGTGCCAACGGCCAGTATGTATATACGGTGGGCACCGCCCGTCTTACCTGTGCCGACACCACGGCCAAAGCTACGGGTACCATTACCGTAAAGGCCAATCCTACCGTTACCCTGGCCGTTGATCCGGCCGGACCGGTCTGCGCCAACGATATTCCGTCTTCGGTGAAACTTACCGCTACCGCGGCCAATGGCAACATCACCCAGTGGCAACGCAAGGCCACGGGAGGAAAAACGGTGGCTGAACAAACCATCGCCGCCGCCGGTACGGCCACCACCTATACCTTGGCCGCCGCCGACATAGCCGTTCCCGATGCGGGCGGTACGGCGGTAACCAACACCTACACCGTTACGGTAAGCAACGGGGTCTGCAATCCTGTATCGGCTTCCCAGAACTTTGTGGTGAACCCGGTTCCCGATTTGGCCGGCGTAACCCTTACCGCCGATGACGAATACTGTAACAGTTCGGCCAACACGATTACGGCCGCGGCCAAAACTTCGGCCGGTGCCAACCTTACTTCGGGCGTTACCTACCAGTGGCAGGTAAGCGACAACGGCAGCACGGGCTGGACGGATATCGCCGGAGCCACTTCCGCATCCTATCAGTTCCCGGCCAATACCACCGCTTCTTCCAAATACTACCGTTGCGTGGCTACCGCCGGCACTACCTGTAAGGTAACCAAGGAATCGGATGCCAAGCAGATCACCATTTCGGCCGCTACCGTGGCCGGTACCCTGAGCCGCACGCCTGCGGCGATTTGTGCCGACGGCACTTCGGTATTCACCTTGAGCGGCAACACGGGCGCGGTGAAGGAATGGACGGTGCGGGTAGGTTCGGGTACGCCTGTTACGATTGCCAATACAACCACAACCTATACGCTTGATCCCTCGGATGCCAAGATAGCGGCCTTGCTCAGCACCTCTTCCCGCAAGACCACGCTTACCGTAGGGGTTACGGTGCAGAGCGGCGGCATTTGTAATGCGGCCAGCGTGAGCAACACCGTAGATGTGTACAAGCCTGTTACGGATCTTAAGCTGGCTACCAACATCGATGCCTGCAACCTTTCGGCCAGCAGTGCCAACGTTACTTTCACGCCGGCTCACGAATCGGCGTTCGAGAGCGTGAAATGGGAATACTATGGCGCCACGTCTGCGGTAAACCTCGACGACGTTACCCCGGCCACCGCTACTTCCACCGCGCTCAACCTGACCCAGTCGACCCACCAGCCCAAGTATCAGGCCGACACCACCTATACCGTCCGGCTCACAATCACCAACAGTGTTGCCTGCGATGCGGTGGTTTCCGACCCTGTTACCTTCGTGGCCAAGAGGTTGCCTAAGAAACCGGCCGTAACGCCGGCCACCACCACTATCTGTGAGGGAAGCGGCTATACCATTACCGCCACCCGTCCGGCTGCCGGCGCGTTGATATGGCAGAAAGCGGTGGGCAACAGCACGCCGGCCAACATTACGGCCGCCGACGGCACGGTTGCCGTGAACGGCAGAACAGAAACCCTTACCGTTTCCGATGCCGATGCCGGCACCTATTCTTATAAGGTGATAGACCGCACCGATTGCGGGGAAGAATCCACCACGGTAACGGTTACCGTGAATGCCGCCTCGCAGGCCGGTACCATCACCGCCGACAACAACGGCGATTTCTGTTCCGGTACGGCCGTTACGGTGAAGGCGGCGGGCTATTCGCCCTCCACCGCCACGCTTACCTGGCAGGTATGTACCGACAAAGACGACTATGAAGGCACGCGCCAGAGCAGCCTTGAAACAACGGGCGCTTCCTATTCCAACAGTGCCTTGGTGGCCGGTACCGTTTATTATATACGTTACCGTGTTCCCGGCACCGCGCCCTGCGATGATGTGTATTCGGATTGGGTGGAAGTACGTGTGTTCAGCGCGCCTGTCATTTCCGACTTCAAGCCCGATCCCGCCGGCGGCTGTGCGGGCGATGACGTGGAATTGAGTTTCTCGGCCAAGGAAGGTCTGCGGTATGCCATCTATTCCAATACAAGCAATTCCACTACCGGCGGCACGGAGGTTACTTCCGGCAGCGTGCCTGCGGCCGGTAAGGTTGCCTATACGGTGAATCCTACCGCCACCACCTATTATTATGTGGTGCTTACCGATCCCGATTTCAGCGGTAGCGGCAACTGCGGCACTTCCACCTCGCCCGCGGCATCGGTAACCATGGATGCCAAACCTGTGGGCGGTACGCTGACGTTTACCAATACCGACCCTGTGCCTACCGACAACGGCAAGAAACTTTCGGCCGATGTGGGACAGAATGCCCAGCTGCTTCTCAGCGGTGCCAGCGGCACAGGCAAGACCTTGATGGGCGTAAGTTACAAAGATGCCGCCGCGCCCGATTACAGTCAGGCGTCGTCGGTGGGGACGATCAACAACACCTATTCGCTCAACCTCAACACCGACCACATGGACAAGACTCTGCTTTGGGCGGTGGTGACCAACGGAAGCTGTCCGCCGGCTTACAGCGATACGGTGGAAGTAACTGTTACCATGAGTACCACGCCCACTTTGAGTATCGCCCCGGCAGAGATATGTCAGGGTACCAAAGTGAACATGCAGATTACCATTCCCGACTTTCTGGTATCGGAATTCAACTGGAGTGCCCTCAAATGGGAACGCAGTGCCGACGACACGACCAACTGGACGGACGTTACATCTTCCGTAACCGTTACCCAGAATACGGGGGTGGCTGTTGATGCAAGCACCCTGACGGCCGGCAAATACTTCTACCGCTACCAATACACCATCGGTTCCAGCGATCCGGGCTATTCCAACACGGCACCTGTCACCATCGACGCGCCTAGTGTGGGCGGTACCCTGGCTGTGGACGCCACGCCGGTCTGCGTGGGCTCCGACCAGCCTGTTGTCAGCCTCAGCGGCCATACCGGCAGCATCTCGGGCTTGAAGTACGGTACCTCGGCTTCGGCCGTCAATACGGCCCTTACCGCCGGTTCGGATGCCGACAACCTCTATGCCGTGCCCACCAATACCGCCAGTGCGTACTACTATCAGGCTGAAGTAACCAACGGGGTATGTCCGCCGGCGCTTTCCTCCACCGTTCAAGTGGAAGTGATTGCCAAGCCTGTGGCCGGAAGCCTTGCGGTAAGCGGCAATCCCGTTTGTATGGATGATGGCACGGCCACCGTTACCTTAAGCGGTCAGTCCGGCTCCATCATTACCTGGAGTTCTTCCGACAGCCAGTCCGGTACCTATACCGATATTTCCAACGACAACAAGACTACCTATGCCGCCGGTCCGCTCCACGACCGAATCTGGATCAAGGCAACGGTAAACACCAATGCCGTATGCGAACCTGTTGAAACCACACCGGTGGCGGTGAATGTGTACGACTCCCTGAAGGTAACCACCCATCCGTCCAACAAGTCTGTTGTGGGCGAAGGTTCGGTAACCTTTACCGCGGCGGCTTCCACGGCGGGCATGACCTATACCGACGGCGGCTCTTTCGACCCCGTTTCGGTGGGCAGTTACCAATGGCAGCGCAGCACCGACGACGGGGCTACATGGAGCAACCTGAGCAACGGCGGCGACTATTCGGGCGCTACCACGGCCGCCCTTACGGTTGCCAATGCCCAGAATCATGAAGGGGAGTGGTTCCGTTGCGTGATGACCGACAACCATTGCAACCGTCCGGTACGGAGCAACGGTGCCACGATCCGCGCCATGGCGGCCATGGATCCGGGCACAACCCACAGCAAGACCGCCGGCATCTGCTACTATAGCGGCGACTCGGCGGTGTACTATGTGAACGATGCCGCCGGCGAGGGTGAGCTTTCCTATCAGGATTGGTATGTAACCCAAGACGGCGACAACTGGATTACGCTCGATGAAGCAGGGCTTTCCTCTTCCGACTACCGCATCGTGGCGCCGGGCAACCGCATCGTATTTGCCGATATCAACCTCCTTACCGAACTGGGTATTGAGCAGATACGTCTTTGCGTAAACGACGACAACACCAAGGGCTGTGATCCGCAAACCTCCATGAGTGTGCCGGTGAACGTATGCCAGATGGAGAAACCCGATTACAAGCTCGACGGCAATATCGTGTGCGAGGGCAGCACCGGCACCACGCTTACGTTCAGTCCCGCCGCCGCGGGCCAGATAACGGGCCGTACATTCGCTTCCTACTACGCCTTGCCCGATGATCCTGCCGATTTCAAACCTTTCACCACCTCGGTAACGCTTGCCGACGGAAATACGCTCAATGTAAGCGTGAACGCGGGCACGGGCCTGATCACCATCGCTTCGGCGGTTCCCTATGCGGCCGACGGCATGAAGTTCCGTCTTGAAATCACTTCCGATTTCAGCCAGACCGACGCCGACGGCAACACGGTTCCCGATGCCACGGTAGAGGCTACCCTGCGGGTGGATATGCCGGTGAATATCACTTCCCGCGCCATGGATACCGTGGTGTGCGAGGGTGCTTCCTTCAAGATGACTACCGGCTATGAAATGGTGAACACCACCATCGATGGCAATAAGGTTACCGCCGAGTGGTATCAGGCTACCGCCTCCAAGGGTTCGGAAACCTATACCGCCGCTTCGGGCGACGCGGTGCGCGATTTCAATAACGTTACCGCCGCCGAAAACGGCAGATGGTTCGTGAACCTTTCCACCGAGTATTGCGGTCCGGTATCGGATTCGATAGATGTTTCGGTACGGAAAGTGCCCTCGATTACCGCCGTTACCGACGCCACCGAGTGCGAAGGGGCCACGGTTACCCTTACCGCTACCGTGGATGCCTCCGCCGCAGGCGATTATTCGTTGCAGTGGCAACGTAAGGTGAACGGGGCATGGGAAGATGTTGCCGATGGCAACGGCTATTCCGGTGCCACCACCGGCACCCTCACCATTGCCGGTGTAAAACCTGAACAGGCCGGCCAGTACCGCGTGGTGCTTAGCTTCAACGTGGCCTCCTGCGAGGGTGGCGGCGATGAGGAAGAAACCACGGTGAAGGTGAACCTCGTGCCTCAGATAACTTTGGACAAGGCACCCTACATCTCGATGCAGGAAGGCAAGACCCGTCCCGTGGAGGTATTGTACGACGATGCGGCCGCTCTGGGTTACGATCCCGATTATGTAAGCGTGCCGGCCCCCACTTCCTATGTGTGGATGGTTTCGCCCGCTACGGATCCGGCCGACTTCAAGACCATATCGAACTATGCGGGTCTTGTTCAGGGTAACGACAACGCCAAGACCATCACTTTCTATGGGGTCAAGGACTACGACGGCTACTACGCCTACGCGCAGGCCGTGAACAGTTGCGGCACGGCGCGGACCGACTGGGATACCATCCGCATCACCGACCAGTTTGAAATAACCAATGTGAAGGTGGATCCCGAAGAGATCTGTCTCGGCGATGATTTCAAGGTAGCGGTAACCACTTCTTTGGAAATGGTGCCCGAACAGTGCCAGTGGTCTGTTTCCACCGACAAGGGCATCACCTGGACGCCTATCGCTTCCGGCCCTGTTTCCGGTCAGGCGGGTGCGGCCTACAGCATCACCTTCCCCAACGAAATGGAAACCGACCTTGTGGTAAGCAACGCCACCCCGGCTATGAACGGCTGGCGCTTCAAGGCCGATCTTACCGACGGAACCGATAGAGACAATACGCTTACCGGTGCCAACGGACGTCCGGTCATAGAACTTGTCATCAACGATGTTCCGGATGTTTCGGATGCCGAGGTAACGATAACCGACCTTACCGATCTCACCCTCGACAACGGGCAGGCCAAACCGGGAGACGAAGTGGAGATAACGGTAACCTATCCGGGCAGCGATGCCAATGCCTACGGGTTCTATCAGCTGAAGCCCACCGCATGGGAAGACGGGGTTGCCACGGCGTTCGATACCGTGGAACTCAGCCTCGGCGCCGCACCCGCCTACACCCTTACCACGGGTGCCACGATAGCCGACCACGACTCCACGCTGTACTTTGTACGTGTTTACAACGATTGCGGTTTCAGCGACACGAAGGTGGAACTGTTGCGTATATTCGACACGCTGTTGGTGGAATGGATTCCGGACACCCTGTATTTCTATGACGATACCTGGTTGGATCCGCTCAATCCGCCGATAGAAAATCCTGTGCCGGGTCAGATGGTGGTGGTGCTTTCGCCGGCCGATTCCGCACAGCTGATGGCCCACCTCTTCCTTTGCGAGAATACCTCTATGGGCGTTTTCGATACCACGCGCACGGGCTTTATCAACGATGATCTGGGTACGGACGAAGACTATCTGGAATACAGGCAGTCTATCTGGCAGTACCGTACCTCGCCCGACGAGGCATGGGATTTCCTTACCCCCGATTTCGTGTACAACTATCTGGGTGGCGGTCAGCTGAACCTGACCGAACACAAGGGTTCCATTTCGATTACGACCGTGTTGTCTGCGATGGACGGCTGGCAGTTCAGAGCCTTGGGTCTCAACGCCCTGTATGGAGATTCCACGGCGGTGCTTACCCTCCATGTACTGCCCAATCTGGAGAAAGGCGACCTTGTGCTTACCCCGGATCAATACACTTTCTGCGGTGGCGGTGAGGCGTCTTTTGACCTGAGTTCGAAATCGGGCGCCGATCTTTCCAAACTCAGCATCGAATGGCAGGGCAAACCCGCCGATGCGGATGATTGGAGCGATATCGACACGATGGATAACCGCACCCTGTTCGATATGGGTCGGGTAGGGGTGGAATACGACGGTTACGAGGTGCGTGCCATCGCTTCCGGTGCCTGCGGTGCCGATACGGTTTACGGCATTATCCATGTTACCGTGCCGGTGGCGGCCGATGTTACGGTCAGCGGCGATTCGGTTGTTTGCTTCGGAGACGAACAGATCTTTACGGCCACCGGTATCAATGCGGGAGAAAATCCGAGCTACCAGTGGTATGTGGACGGCACGGCCGTTACGGGTGCCACCGAAGCCACTTTCTCCTTGCAAGGCAGGGAGGCCGGCAGTTATACGGTTTCGGTACGCCTTGAGGCGGATGTTGCCGGGGCCTGCATAGATCCCGGTGTGGCTACCGCCGATGTTGCCGTTACGATTAATCCGCTACCGTCGGTAACGGCTTCGGTAACGCCCGACACGGTGAAGACCGGTGCCACGGTAACGCTTACGGCCACCGGCGATGCGGATCTTGCTTACGCCTGGACTCCCGGCGATCTGGTGGTGAATCCTTCTTCCACCACTACGGCCACGGAACCTCTGGAAGAGGCCGGTCTGCAGTGGTTTGTGATTACGGCCACCAACCAGTTCGGCTGTGTGAGCGCCGATTCGGTTTCGGTGTTTGTGCTTTCCAACTTCCGTCTGGATTCCATACCGGTAACGATTGTGGCGCCGCCCGTGCTGCCCAATGCCGACGGCACCCTGCCGGGCTTCCCCGAAGATCCGTATGTGGACGGCACGCCGGTACAGAATCTGGTGTTCTACAACGATACGGCCACCCTTTGGGTATGTCCGGGCAACGAGGCCTATATCACTTTGGCAACCTCCGGCGGTGAACCGATGATTTCCTACACTTGGAATATCGCCGATGGCAATGCCAAGCTCTTCGCGCCCGACGGCTGCACGGAAAATGTGGCGTTCCCCACCCATGACTCCATATTCGGATTCTTCTTCCCCGACCAGTCCACCAGCCGGATCTACTGCCGGATTGTGGATGCCACGGGTGCCGAACTCAATGTGGTGGTGAATGTGTTCTACTTCGAACCCGAAAACGTGTATATCGAAGTGCGTCCCAAAACCACTTCGGGCCGATACTACGAACAGCAGGCCATCTATTTCCACGCCAAGCCGCAGCGTTATCCCGAATACCAGTGGGTGAAGGTGGTGGACGGCAGTTCGGAGGTAAGCAGGCCTACCGGCGACCCGATCTTCCCCGCTTCGTTCAAGATGCCTGAGGAAGAGGCGAACGAAATGTGGCTCACCACGCTCGACAACCACGGCTGCCGCTTGTGGGACAGCACGCACATTCAACTCATAAAGTTGCCCAATGTGATGATAATCAACGATCCGAATCATCCTCAGGCAGATGTGATCTTCCCCGACTTCGAGGTGGAAATCACCAATATGTGGGGCTTGAGGGTGAAATCGTTCTCGGATCGGAACGGCAACAAGCAGACCAAAGGTTGGGACGGCCGCACGCCCTCGGGTGTGAAAGTTACGGCCGGTACTTACTACTATAGAGTGAAAGTGCCTACCTTAGACGGCTTTATGTACGTAAGGGGTGCGGTAACGGTAATCAATAAATAAGCAAGGGAGGATTGAGATATGAAAAAGATATTGAAATACGGTTTTGTCTTGGTTCTTCTTACGGCTTTGATGCCTTGCACCCGCTTGCGGGCGCAGGTGGACGCGCAGTACAGCCAGTTTTATGCCAACCGATTGTTCTACAATCCGGCCGCCATTCACAGCGACGGTTTGTTCCGGGTATCGCTTACCGATCGTGAGCAATACTGGGGCACGCCCAACCATCCTTCCTACCGTCTGCTCAATGCCAGTTACTTTTTCCAGGAGCAGAAAATGGGGGTAGGGCTTACGGTTCATCAGTGGAATGCCAATATCGAGAACGACATCGATATCAAGGCTTCCTATATGTACCGTCTGCAGGTGGGCTACGATGCCTATTTCAACTTCGGTCTGGGCATCGGCATGATACACCGCTTTTTGTCGAGGGGTACCTTGCCTGACGGTTCCGGCTATGTGCCGGGAGAAGAGGATTTCGAGAAATTCAATCCCAACCTCGATATGGGGCTGGGTGTGGAATTTCATACCTCCCATATCCTGGCAGGGGTATCGGTGCAGCACTTTCCCATCAAGCTGGGCGATAATCCCGCCCGGGCGGCCTTGCATTCCTATTACTATTTCGGGTATAATTTCGGCCTGGATGAAAACTGGGCCTTGTTTCCGATGGTGGTGGTGCGAATGGGGGATAGGCGAACGAATGTGGACGTGAACGTGCGGGCGCTGTACCGAGATATAGTGAATTTCGGTGTCTCGTACAGGATAGACGCGGTGTCGGTGATGGCGGGCGTGAATATAAACAAGAACTTCTCGCTAAGTTACGCCTTCGACTACAACATAGGTGTTACCAGCCATACTTACAAACCCTCCCACGAATTGATTTTGACTTACAGAGCCAATTGGAAAAAAAAAGGGAGACCCTTGCTCCGCTTCGACTAACGGAACCGAGCGATGGCCTTTCCAGCCCAAACAGAACGCCCACAGGATTCGATGAGGAAGAAGGGCCGGATCTATTCCGGCCTTTCTTCGCTTGGGCTTGATATGAATGAAATTTCCTTTGGTTAAGATAAGAAAGGATTGAAAATGGTTAAGAAGATATTGTCGGCTTGCTTGCTTGCCATTATCGCAACAGGCCTTGCACGTTCGGTTGCACAGCAATGTACGGACAGGCATTATGCCGCGTTGCGGATAGAAAGCGCCGAACTTTGTCCCGGACAGGAGGCGGATCTGGCGGTGTATGTGAACCTTAGGGAACCGTCCGATATCTGCCCCCAGCATCTGCACGCGCCTGAGCCGCTCGACAATTTCATGTTTTATCTGGCCATTTCCGATACCACCAAGATAGAAGTGGTTACTTCTTACCGCGAAGACAGGGGCGGTTACTATACGGGCCGTCCGGTGCTTTCCGACCTGCATCCCGAACTTGCCGGGGGCAGTTTCACCTACAACTATGTTTATGGCTGGAATGAGCTGGCCAACTACGGGGTGAATCCCGAAGGGGCGCTTTTTACCTGCATTTGGGTAAAGAACGGCACGAAAGCCACTTTCATGCCCGAAAGCGACCAGCCTCTTTTCCGTATCCGGGTGCGTTGCAAGGCTTCCGGGGAGGCGAGCCTGAAGTTTGTTCCCAGCACTTTGGCTTTCAGCACGGGTCTTACCTACATGGGCGGTTATTACTACAACTTCACCAACCGTATCACCGACGGTAAGGTTACCAACGGCAAGGGGCCTGCGGATGTGAGCGCGGGCAAGGATTCGCTTATCTGTGTGCGCGATAGGGTGGTGTTGAACGCCGAGGGCGGAAAATCCTACAGATGGACGCAGATTAACGGTTCCGACGGATACCTGAGCAATCCCGACACGAAAAACCCCACTTTCTTTCCCTTGGAGGCGGGTACTTTCAAGTATCAGGTGCAGGTGGCCGACGAATCCGGCTGCGTTTCGTATGCCACGGTTACTTATTTTGTGTCGCAGAACTACATCAATCAGGTTATTTCGCCTGATGATATCATGGTGGATTCGGGCAGCCGGATTACGTTCGACCTTTCGGCCCACACCCTTGCCCCTCAGGGCGGTGTGTCGGCCTTGAAGCCCATCCGCCTCACCCTCACGCCCGATTCTATTTTTCCTCCGGGCGGCAATGTGCTGTATTCCGACAGCCACCAGGTGGAAGGCCAGCTCACTACCTTGCCCATCCGGGAACCTGTTTTGGTAACCGTAACGGCGCAGGATACCGTGTGCGCGGCGCAGAAATCGGCCAATGTGCATGTGAGGGGCGTGAAGGTAAAGGGGAAGATTGCGCCGTTTCCGGTGTATCGCTGTGGTAATGACCTGGAAGATAAAACATTGCAGCTTAATTTGGTAACCACCGGCGGCAGTGGGAAATTCCTCTACAACTGGAATGTTACCGACTTGGAATTCGGCGAGTTGGGCGATCCCTGGCTCAACAACCGTACCGCCCGTGCGCCCAAGCTCTGGTATATAGGCCGTTGTGCCATCAGTGTGGATATCTATGATATGGAGACGGGCGAGACGGTTACCATTTCCGATACGATGATTTACCGCGACTGGCTTTATGCCGAGGCCGAGGTGGTGCTTGATACCGTGGCTTCGGGTCTTTCCGGAGTAAGCGAGATCGGGCCTTTCTGCGAATCGGCCGCGCTTTCCTATAGGGTGAGGAGCCGCAATGCGGGGCAAAACGCCCGTTATGCCTGGGAAGTGAACGGGGTGTGGAAGGAAGAGGGTGAAAACGACACGGTGTTCACCACCACCCTGCATCGGGGAGATTCGGTGAGTTGCGTGCTGTATTCTACCGAGGCCTGTGTGGCGGAGGAGGTGGTGCAGTCGAACCGTTTCTCTCCCGAAATCCGCTATCCTTCCATGGCCGAAGTCAATCTTGGCATGGAGGGTGATTCGGGAGAAAGTTGCGGGAGCGACCTGAACCTGACCGCCACCGTGTTTTCGGGCGGGCATAACTTCAGGTTGCAATGGATGCGCAACGGGGAAGTGCTGGCCGATGAAAGGCCTTACCGCAGCAATATCGACAGCGCGGTGGTGGTGCGGCAATTTCCCGCCGGCAGTTATTTCGATGCCTACAGCTGTTTGCTTACCGAGTCGGACATGCCGTGCAAGGCTTTCGATTCGGTGTTTTCTCAAAGCGAGGATTCCGCTTACCTGAAACTCTACGAATACGATTTGGGCAACTGCCCGATGGAAGGGGCAATCAAAAAGTATCTTTATCCGCGCCGGGAGCCTTCGCAGGCCATGGTGGCGGGCGATGTGGAGATGGTGGGAGAGATGGCGGTGTGTGCCGGCGAGATGTTTACCTTGCGCACCCGTGTGGAAAACCTGCCCCAGAACTTTATCCTCAAGTGGTTTCTGAAAAGGGGAGGGGCGTCGGAACTGTTGGGTTACTACAACTATCAGGGGCCCGATTACGATCCGTTCCTGTATCCGCAAGTGCTGCCTTCTTCCATCTATAGCCTGATAGGTTCGCAGGGCTACGGTTACGGCTCCTGCGAAACGGGTATCATGCAGGCGTTTTCCGATGGTTTCAAAATCATACTCAACGATCCGGACGCTTTTGTGGGCGAACGGGGTCCCGGTTATATCCATCCGGGCGATACGGTGTATTATGTGCTTTATTCCACTTCCGAGGTGTGCGGACGGGCGCCCGATTCGGTGCGTTCTCCTTATTTCGTGCCGCAGCAGACCGCGCAAGGGGAGATGCAGGCGCCGCTTATTTCGTATGTGGAAGGTATTCAGATCTGTCCCACCGGTACGGCTACCTTGGCCGCTTCCTGTCCTTCCGATAAGTTTGCCTCTTACCAGTGGTTTCTCTACACCACCCCGGTAACCGATACGCCTACCGGATATTATAAGTATTTCAGCCTTTCGGGAGAGGGCAACGATACGCTTTTCTTGCATCGTGTATGGCCTGATTTCCTGATAAAATGCGTGGCTACCGTGGATTACGGCTGCAACAAAGGCAAGAGCATGACAAGTTATTTCAAGTTCGATTCCATTGTGAAGGAAGCCTCTTCGATGTTCGGCCTCAAGCGCAGTATGGATACCATTATCTGCGAGGGTGCGGAGATACTCAATGTGGCCGAGGTGGAGGAATACTACTACGATTCTGCGAAGGCGCCCCGCAATGCGCGCACGTGGCGGCGGGCACAGCAGAAAATAGCCAAAAACTACACCATAAGCTGGAGTATCGATGATTTGGAGGCGCTTGTGAATAACGGGCCGGGTGTGATCGAGGGCAGTGAAATCCGGGATACGCCCAAGCCGAAGAATTTCAATGCACCCCAGGGTACGGGAGATTGGGACGACACCAAGGGGCTTACGGTGTATTACGTGAAAGCCGAACAGAAGGCCAGCGGCTGCGAAGTGTATGATTCCATCTGGGTATTGATGGCCCATCCCTATCAGGTGAAGGCCACCATCGACTATATTCTGCCTTCTCCCTGGTGCGATTCTTCGTTTTTCCTTACCGATCCGGACCGCAAGGTGGAGGGCCTGCCTTATCGTCCGGGCGGACAGTATGCGGTGCTCAACATCGAGAACGGCGGTGCCGATCCGCAGTGGCTGTGGGGCTTGAACGATGAATGGATGTATAACTACGATGCCGATACGGTGGATATGCTCGGCGCCCCTTCGGGCGACACGCTCAAGGCATGGGTGAAGACCGGTATGTACACCTGTCTGCCCGACACGACCATGGCCGAACCCCGTCTGATACAATCTACGGTGGGTATCGACGAGGTTTTCACTTTGGCGCCCGACTGGGCTTCGGCCGGCGACCGCATCATGTTGCTGGCGGTGGGCGGCCGGTTGGCCGATCCGCGCTACGACAGTTACGATGAGGTGGGCAATTACGACTATACATGGAGCGTGCAGCAGCCTGACGGCGGCTGGATGGAGCTCGGACAGGGTTCGAGCGATGGAAGAAGGCTGGTGGATACTTTCTATACCGATATGCCGGCGCATGAGGCGGTTTTCAAGGTGGAAGCCGTTGACCGCTACGATGCCTGTCCTTCCCGAAGCCAGTTGCTGAATGTGGCGCTTTCGGTAAGCACGGAGGTGGATCTGAAAGTGTTCGACCCTGTGTCGGGCAAGGAAATAGCGGGTTTCTGTCCTCAGTCGAATGCCTTGGCCTTGCAGAACGGGGCAGGGGAGAATCCGTCGGTATCGTGGGTGGATGATATGGGCCGCACGCCGGTGAAAGTGTTGTTGCGCGCCTATCCCGAAAACGCGGGGGGAGCGGCTTATGTGGGGTATTACAGGAACGGCGATATGGTGGCCGTGGGTCCGGTGGGCACGAAGGCTTTCCTGCCGGAAGATGCCACTCCCGACAACGATTGGAATTGCATAGAACTTCTCAGGGGCGACAGCATGACCATGGAGATATTGCCCGGCGATTGGATAGGGGCGTTTTACGTGCACGATACGGTGAGCGCCGACGGTTTGCGCACCCACTATTCGCCGCGTCTTACGTTCGATGTGGTGCAGCCTTCCGACGGTCCCTTGCAGGTAACCGCTTCCCGTACGGCCCTCTGCACCGGTATGGAAACCGAACTGCAGGCGGGGTTTGAATCGGGCTACGAGGGGGCGGCTCCCGTGTGGAGTCCGGTTTCCTCGCTTTTATCGAACGGCATAGGCTGGAGCCTTACGGCGGCTCCGCTTGCGCACACTGTCTATACGGCCGTGGCCTACGATAGGATGGGATGCGCATGGAAAGACAGCGTGCGGGTAAACATCGTGGCCGACGGGGAAAAGTTGCCGTTGGCTATCGTGGCCGATTCCTTGCGGTTCTGCGGCGGCAGTGCGGCGGTGAACCTGGGGATAGACGAACGGGTTAGCCGCGCGGAGGATTTCAGCCAGTTTTATTGGTATGCGGTTGAGGCCGGAGAAAGCCGTTTGCTGGAGGTTACGCCGCAGGCTTCCCTCCGGATTACGGCCACCGACGGGATGCGTGTGATGGTGCAGGCAAGCGCGGTGCTGGCCTGTCAGACCGATCTGTCTGTTTCCGATACCTTGCGTTTCGAGGGTGTTACACCGCCTTCTGTTCGGCGTTTGCAGCCGCTTTCCGACACGGCGGTGTGTCCCGGTTCAACGGTGAGGGTTGCCTATGAGGTAAGTCCGCAGGATGCGCGGATTTCGTGGTATTCGCTCTTCGACAATACCGTTGTGCTTATAGAAGGGGAAAACGATACATGGATAGAGGGCGAGGTGCCCGATAACATTGTGTTGCGCATCCGGGCCGCCATTGCCGATTTGGAAAACTGTGCCGTGCAGGATGAGGTGGCCTTGTATGTATTGGATGCCGACAGCACCTTGCCTCAGGTAAGCGTGGAACCGGAAACGGAAATGCTTTGCGGGGCCCGGGAGATAAGTTATAAGGCAGTCTGCCAAGGTTGCGACACACTGCTTTGGTTCGCCAACGGCCGGGAAGTGCTGCGCGATCAGGACATATTGCTTTGGACGCCACGCCAAACGGGTATTTACGGAGATGCCGACACCATCGTGGTGGCGGGCGTGCGCCGTGCCGGCCAGTGTGTGCCTGAACGCAGGGCCGTGTCTGAACCGGCTTTGGTGTATCGGGTGGATGCGCCTGCCTTGTATCTGTTCTGTGGCGACACTACGGTGCGGGAGGGTTCGCCGGTGTGGCTGGCGGCCACGGCCACGGCATTTGGCGGCGATTCGGTAAGCATCTATTGGCTCGACGGAGAATACAATACCGTGGCCGAGGCCGCCGAGGTGATGCTTGAGATAAACGAGAGCGATGTTCTCTATGCCTTGGCCCGTCAGGCTGAACTGAGCGACGATATATTGCCCGAATGCTACAGTCTGGATTCGTTGCGTATCACGGTGATTGCCGATACCACCGAACCGAATCCGCGCGACACGGTTTTTGTGAACGACGTGTATCTGCCCAATACGATTATTCCGGCTTCTTCCCGTCAGGCCGACCGCTATCTGCGGGTATATGGCGTGGATGTGACGGAAGTGGCCATGAAGGTGTATGACGGCCGGGGTATTCCGGTTTACGAGATGCAGGGTCCCTCCGCTCAAGTGTATTGGGATGCCACCGATTTGAACGGCAATGAGGTGGAAGCGGGCATGTACGCCTATTGGGTGCGTGTGTTGGCCGGCGGCCGTATCGTGGAAAAACGCGGCTGGGTAAGCGTGTTGCGCTGAGAAGCATCGTTTTAAAACCGGAGGCGCTGTCCGGGTTTATCGATTTTGAAAATCGTTTTTGAATTTTTCTTGCAGGTAAAGAGAGAAATGGTTTTCTTTGCACTCTCTTGCACAAGCAAGATATAAAGATTGTTATACCAACAAAACGTTTGAATTAAGCCGGGAGCAGAAGCCAAGTCCGCTTGGTTTACGCCTCCGGCGGGAAACATCGTTTGAAAACCAACGAACCCCGCTATGAAAGGCAGGATTCACAAAATGCAACGTCTTTCCATGCTTCTGTTTTGCTTGCTCGCACCTTGTATGTTGCGTGCGCAGACGGATGCGCCGGCAAGCCTGTATTTTGATCTTCCCTTGTTGGTGAATCCGGCCCGATGCGGTCTCTGGCAGGAGGATATGGAACCTTTTGCCTCTCCGCAAGACGAAGAGACACCGGTGCGCAAAACCTTGCAGTCGGTGCAGCTCAACTATAAGAACCAATGCGCCGGCGCTTTCAACAGCGAGAGTCTCCGTATCCTGAGCGCGGCTTATCAGGCGCGGTTTTTCAACAACCGCATGGCCTTGGGCGCACATTTCTACTCCAATACCCTCAACGCTTCTTCCATGCGCGATATCTCGGCCGCGCTTACATACGCCTATCATTGGGATATCGCCGCCGATGAAAACGGCAATTTCCTGCACCGCGTCAGTTTCGGTTTGCAGGCGGCTTACCGCTACTGGGGCTACAATACGGCCAATATGCAGACCGGTTCCATGTACGACCCTTCGTATCTGGGCGGCTACAATCCGAGTCTGCATCCATCCCAAGACGAGTTTCCCGAAAAACACATGTTCGACGCCCACTTCGGGGTGCATTATTCGGGCAATTTGGGCGATCGCTGGCGTGTGAACGCCGGGGGCGCCATTTTCCATATGTTCCGTCCGCATTCGGGCCTGATGGACGACAGCCGTCGGGTGCCGTTGCGTTGGGCGGCCTATGCGGATGCCTCGTTCATGCTTTCGCCCAACCTCCGTACCACAGGGCAGGGTTCGGAACTCGGCTTTACGGCATTTTACGGTTATCAGGCATCCGAATACGCCGCCCAACGATCCTATACGATACAGGCAGGGCTTTCCTACCGCTATCATTTCAGCGCCGACCTCTTTCTTGGAGCGTCTTTCCTTTTCCGTACCGAACAGACTTTTGTGCCGCAGATAACGTTCGATATACAGCGTTTCACGCTGTGCTTTCAAATGGAGTTCAACGCGAACTATACCTACAACAACCTGTTTGCCATCGGGCTTTCCTATCGGTTCTGAAATCGATTCCATCCATTCCTGAAATCCACGTTTCCATTCCGTCCATGATAGGCCTGCCTTTTTCCTCCAGATTGCTTGCCTTTTTGAGAAGAATTTGTTCTGTAACGGCGGTTACGGTAACAATGGTTACAGGTTCTTGACAATTCCTTTTTCTTTCTGGTTGATAGCTTTTTATATGCGTTTAACACGCATATTTGTTATTTTGTAACGGCGGTTACGGTAACGGCGGTTACAGATTCTTTGTAATCTCTTTTGTATACTGGTTTATAGTTTTTTATATACGCTTAACGCTCATACGGATTATTTTGTAATGGCGGTTACGGTAACAATGGTTACGTAATGTTAATTCGCTTGTTTCTTGTTGAATATATAATTTTTTAGTAAGGTTTTAATGGCTGGAAACCATCAAATACAGCGTCAGGAGAGTGGAGGTACGTATATTTTTCGTAACTTTGTAACGGCGGTTACAGTAATGGCGGTTACGGTAACTCCCGTTACGATTTTATTGGAAGAATAAAATACAGGAAATGAAATTCTACAACCGGGAAAAAGAATTGGCTGAAATGCGGCGCATTCAGCAGTTGGCCTTTACGGATCATTCACATATGACGGTGGTGGTGGGGCGCCGCCGTATCGGAAAGACAAGTCTTATCATGAAATCGACAGAGGGTACGCCCACGCTCTACTTTTTCGTGAGCCGGCGAAGCGAACAGGATTTGTGTTCGGCTTATGTTGAACAGATTGCGGAGGTGTTGGATATTCATCTGGGAACGGTGTCCACTTTTTCGGAACTCTTCCTGCTTTTGCTCAAGACATCCGCAACCCGCAACTTCAATCTGGTGATAGACGAATTTCAAGAGTTTTTCAATATCAATGCTTCCGTATATAGCGACATGCAGAACTATTGGGATCAGTACAAGCAGAAGACCCACATGAACTTGATTCTGAGCGGTTCTATCTATTCATTGATATACAAGATATTTCAAAGTTACGAGGAGCCTCTTTTCGGGCGGGTTGACCACTATATGAGACTTTATCCTTTCACCACGGATGTGCTTAAGACAATTATGAGCGATTACAATCCGGACTACACCAACGACGACCTTTTGGCCCTCTATACCTTTACCGGCGGTGTTCCCAAGTACATCGAGGCTTTTTGTGACAACCATGTGAAACTGTCGGCCAACGACATGATTGAATTCATGGTTCGCGAGAACTCTTCTTTTCTGGAAGAGGGGAAGACGATACTGATTGAGGAATTCGGTAAGAATTACGGCGTCTATTTCTCCATTCTCAGCGCCATATCGGGCGGGATCAACACCCAGCCGGGAATGGAAGCGGCACTGGGCGAGAAAAGTCTGGGCGGATATTTGAAACGGCTTATAGAGGATTATGACGTATTGAAACGTTGCCGGCCCATTCTGTCAAAGGAGGGAACGCAAACGGTGCGTTACGAGATCACCGACAATTTCCTGTGCTTTTGGTTCAACTATTTCGACCGCTACCGCAGTTTGATGGAATTGCGGAACTACGCCACCTTGCAACAGATAGTGAAAGACAACTACACTACATTTTCGGGGCGTATACTCGAGCGGTATTTCAAACAAAAGATGATGGAAAGCGGCGCATATCGGGATATGGGTTCGTATTGGGAGGCCAAGAAAGGCAAGGGACAGTGCGAAATCGATATCGTGGCGCTGGGTGTGGAAAAGAATAAGGCGGTGGCGGTAGAGGTGAAGCGCCAGCGGAAGGAGTTCAAGGCTTCTTTGTTTGCCGACAAGGTGCGGCATCTTAACCAGAAGTTATTGCCGGGCTACGAAATAGAGCAGAAATGTTTGTCGCTGGAAGATATGTAACCGAAATCTTGCTATTTTTGTTTTCGGTTTTATCGATATGGAAATAAAAATCTTAGACAGCCGTCCTTCTTGGTTCAACCGCTTTATGTCGGAACTCCGCGACAAGGACATTCAGAAAGATTCCATGCGGTTCAGGGAAAACCTGCGCCGTATCGGACAGATTTTTGCTTACGAAATCAGCAAACAGCTTGCCTATGGGCCGAAGATGGTAACCACGCCCTTAGGAGAAAAGAACATGCAGGTGCCGGTGGAAGATCCTGTGATTGCCAGTATCCTGCGGGCGGGTCTGCCGCTTCACGAAGGTGTGCTTTCCTTTTTTGACCGTGCCGAAAACGCCTTTATTTCGGCCTACCGCAAGCACGATGAAACGGGGGCTTTCCGTATCAAGATGGATTATGTTTCCTGTCCTGATTTGCAAGATAAAACATTGATTCTTTGTGATCCGATGTTGGCTACGGGTTCTTCGATGGATGTTTGCTACCACGGTCTGCTCGATTACGGAACGCCGGCCCACACCCATCTTGTTTCGGTGATTGCGGCCCAAGAGGGGCTTGACTATCTGCAAAAGCACCTGCCTTACGAAAATTGTACGCTTTGGGTGGGTTCGGTTGACGAGGAACTTACGGCCCAGTCGTATATCGTGCCGGGTTTGGGCGATGCGGGCGATTTGGCTTTCGGATGCAAGTTGCAGAACTAAACCTGTGGAAGATTTATGTTGTTGCTGATTTCATTTTTCCTGTTGGCTCTTTGCGTGTCGTTTGTCTGCTCGGTGTTGGAGTCGGTGTTGCTCTCCACGCCGCTTTCCTATATAGAGGTAATCAAGGGGACGGTAAAGATGGAAGTGGCCAAAGAGGGTCTTACCCACGCCTTGCATCGGAAATTGCGCGCGGCTTTGATTTTTGAAAAAACCAAGGCCAATATGGGGCGTTCCATTTCATCCATCCTTTCGCTCAATACGGTTGCCAATACAATCGGGGCGGCGGGTGTGGGCGCGCAAAGCGCCAAGGTGTTCGGCAACGCTTATGTGGGGATTGCCTCGGTGGTGCTTACTTTCGCCATTCTGGTGTTTTCTGAAATTCTGCCCAAGAACCTCGGAACGCGTTATTGGCGCAGGCTCTGTTTGTTGTCTGGGCGCGTGATTCGCGTGTTGGTATGGGTTTGCTATCCGTTGGTAGTCTTATCCGAAGGGGTTTCCTGGCTGGTTACACGGGGCGAGAAGGATCCGGGGGTGAGCCGGGAGGAGGTGTCGGCGTTGGTGAACATGGGGTCCAAGGAAGGGATTTTCTCTCAGGAGGAGTTGCGGGGTTTGCGCAGTATTCTCGATTTGCGCAATCTTCGGGTGCGGGATATCATGACCCCGCGTATGGTAACCGTTACGGCTTCGGAAGAAATGACTTTGGGAGAGTTTTATCGGGAAAAGAATTATCTTAAATATTCGCGTATTCCGGTGTTTGAAGCCGAAAATCCCGAAAAAATAACGGGTTTTGTGTTGCTCAAGCATGTGTTTGAGCAATTGGCGGCCGACCGTTTCGATCTCAAGCTGAAATCGATAAAACGTCCTATCTTCATTACCGTGGAAAGTCAGAAACTGCTTTCTCTCTGGAAGCGTATGCAACAGCCGCTTCCGGGTGGAGATACGGGAGAAGACAGGGAGAAAGAGGCCGGATCGCCCGAAAAAAACGGTCGGCGCAAGCGCGAGCAGATAGCTATGGTGGTTGACGAGTACGGCAGTTTCGTGGGAATCGTTACGGTGGAAGACATGGTGGAGACCATGCTCGGCCTTGAAATCGTGGACGAGAAAGACACCATTACCGACATGCAGCAATACGCCCGCGAACGTTGGACTTCCTCCAAGACTTACCGCCGCATCGATTTGTAGGAGGTTGGTCTTCGCCCGACGTTTTCTCGCCATGGCAAAATCCAAGCAAGCTTGGCTTCTTCAGCATTTTTCTAATTTGGCAAATTGGGTCAGAAGCGTTTTTTCGCCTACGCCCGGTGTATCGAAACGGATTTTGAGCTTGCCGTTCGCGCCTGCTCCTTCCGCGCAGAGAATCACTCCTTCTCCGAATTTGGCGTGCCGCACTCTTGTGCCGGGTGCGAACGAAGCACCGTTGGGCGTTTCTTGCGCTGCGGCGGTCGGGTGGGGCATGGCGGTAAGGTCGGACAATTTCTTGAATTTGCCCGAATTGAGGTCCGGTTTGTTTTTGGGGGCGTAGAAATCGGTTTTCAATCCTTTGTCGGCAGCCGGTCTGGAAGCCACCGGAGAACCGGATCCGAAGAAGCTTTTTCGGTATTGCGGCATCGGCGCCCAGGATTCGAAGCTGTCGTTGAAGTCGGGGTCTCCCGAAATTTTTTGCTGTAAAAGTTCCGGATTTTCGAGGTGTTCGTTGTCGAGTTCTTCCAAAAAGCGGCTCGGCTGGCAGAAATCAATCTCGCCCCAACGCATGCGGCGTTTGGCGAACGACAGCCATAAGTCTTTTTCCGAACGGGTCACGGCCACGTAAAACAAACGGCGCTCTTCTTCCACTTCCTGACGTGTATCCAGACTTTGAGCGGCCGGAAAAAGATTTTCTTCGCATCCCACCACAAACACATACGGAAATTCCAATCCTTTGGCGGCATGTACGGTCATGAGCGTAACCTTGTCGGCTTCGGCGTCGTCTTTCTTTTCATCCTGGTCGGTAAGCAAGGCTACGTTCTGCAAAAACAAGTCGAGTGTAACGATGCCTTCCACAGCCACCATTTCGCCCGTTTCCTCATCCACCATAAGCGGTTCTTCCTCGCAAAAGGACTTTACGGCGTTGAGCAGTTCTTCCACGTTGTTTAGCCGGCTTTCGCTTTCTGGGGTTTCCTCTTGCTTGTATTCCCGGCTCAATCCGCTGGCTTTCCAGATGGCATTGGCCATTTCGAAGGCATCGGTTTGGGAAAAGCGGGCGTTGAGGCTCAGAATCAGGTCCATTACCTCGAACAGCTTGGCGCGGGTGCCGGAATTGACGGCGGCGGCCACCGTTTCCATAAAGGCTTGTAATTCCTCTCCGGAGCGGAATATGGAATCAGGCGCCCCCATGTTCTTGAGCAGGGCGATGCTGTTGTTGTCGAAAATTGCCGGCTGGTTGCCGGTCTTCCCGTTGCGGAGAAACATCATTCCATCCCAGATCCCGCCGCCTGAAAGGGCTCCCAAAAGCCGCAACCGGTTAATCGTGGTTTCTCCTATGCCTCTGGCCGGATTGTTGATGCAACGCAGCAGGGCTTCTTCGTCGCGGGGATTGCCCACCCAGCGGAAATAAGAAATGATGTCTTTTATTTCCTTGCGCCGGTAAAAGCTCAAGCCGCCGTAAATCCGGTAAGGAATGTTGATTCGGCGCAACGCGTCTTCGATGGCCTTGCTTTGGCTGTTGATGCGGTACAGCACTGCAAAATCCTTATAGGGAACCTGCCGGTTGGCGCGGGTTCTGAATATTTCATGCGCCACGGCGCCGCCTTCCTCGGTATCGGAGGCGGAGGAGATGAGCCGAATTTTGCGGCCATCTTCGTTTTCGGTCCAGATTTCTTTGGGTATGCGGTCTTTGTTGTGTTCGATAATCGAATTGGAAAGCTGTACAATATGCTTGGTGGAACGGTAGTTCTGCTCCAGTTTGAACTTGGTCATCTGCGGATAGTCGCGCTCGAAGTTGAGGATATTCTGGATGTTGGCGCCCCGGAAACTGTAGATGCTTTGGGAATCGTCGCCCACTACGCAGATGTTTTGGTGCAGGGCGGCCAGTTTTTTGACAATCAGGTATTGGGCGTAGTTGGTGTCTTGATACTCATCTACCATGATATATTGAAAGCGTTTCTGGTATTTGAGCAAGGTTTCGGGAAAATCACGGAAGAGCAGATTGGTGTTGAACAGCAAATCGTCGAAATCCATGGTGGAGGATTGCTTCATGCGGCGGTCGTATTCTACAAAAATCCGGCCCGTCTCAGGCATCCGCATGCGGGTGTCTTCTTCCAGAAAAGCGTTGGTTTCGGCATAGTATTGGGCCGAAATCAGGCTGTTTTTGGCCATCGAGATCCGATAGAGCACTTTGGAATCCTTGTATTGTTTGGGGTCGAGGTTGAAATCTTTTACGATACGTTTTATCAAGGATTTGCTTTCGTCTGTATCGTAGATGCCGAAATCTTTCCGATAGCCTATCGAAGGGGCTTCGGCCCGCAGAATCTTGCAGAAGATGGAGTGGAAGGTGCCCATCCACAGCGACCGGGCATCGGGCCCCACCAATTGCGTGATTCTGTCCTGCATTTCTTTGGCGGCTTTGTTGGTGAAGGTAAGCGCCAGCACACGGAACGGATCCACGCCCGTTTCCAAAAGATGGGCGATGCGGTAGGTGAGGGTGCGGGTTTTGCCGGAACCGGCGCCGGCAATAATCATCACAGGGCCGTCTTTATGTTCCGCCGCTGCCCGCTGTTCGGGATTCAGGCCGTCTAATAAGCTCATTGTTTAAAAATTAAATGGGTTTCTTTGGCTTCTTCTGCGCTACAAACCGCTGTAAAGATAGTGGTTTGAAAAAACATACCGCCGGGTTTACCCCTTGCCTCGGCGGCCGAATACGTTCCCAATTGCGCAAAATACCCTATCTTTGCTTCTTGCTGTGCGAATTGGAAAACGCCCGGAGAATAATATCAAAAAAACATACTATCATGCAAAGAGACACGCAGATTTTCGACCTGATCCAACAGGAGAGAAAACGTCAGACCTCGGGTCTGGAACTGATTGCTTCCGAGAACTTCGTTTCCGACCAGGTGATGGAAGCCATGGGGTCGGTGATGACCAACAAATATGCCGAAGGTTATCCCGGCCACCGCTATTATGGCGGTTGCCAGATTGTGGATCAAAGCGAGCAACTGGCTATTGACCGTATCAAGAAAGTGTTCGGTGCCGAATATGCCAACGTGCAGCCGCATTCCGGCGCTCAGGCCAATATGGCCGTTTTCGTGGCTTGCCTGAAACCCGGCGATACGTTCATGGGCTTGGATCTGGCGCACGGCGGTCATCTTTCGCATGGTTCGCCCGTTAATTTCTCGGGTTTGGTATATCATCAGGTGGCTTATCGTGTGAGCGAGGAAACCGGTACCATCGACTACGACCAGATGGAAAAGACCGCGCTGGAAGAAAAACCCAAATTGATTGTGGGGGGAGCTTCGGCCTACTCCCGCGATTGGGATTGGAAGCGCATGCGCGAGATCGCCGACAAGATCGGTGCCCTCCTGATGGCCGATATCGCCCACCCGGCCGGTCTTATCGCCTGCGGTTTGCTCAACAATCCTCTGCAATACTGCCATATCGTAACCAGCACCACGCATAAGACCCTTCGCGGCCCCCGCGGCGGTATCATCCTGATGGGTAAGGATTTTGAAAATCCCTGGGGTTTGAAAACACCTAAGGGTGTGGTGAAGATGATGTCGCAGATTTTGGATTCGGCTGTATTCCCCGGTATCCAGGGCGGTCCGCTCGAACATGTGATTGCCGCCAAGGCTGTGGCTTTCGGCGAATGCCTCACCGACGACTACAAACGTTACATCCAGCAGGTTAAGGCCAATGCGGCGGCTATGAGCAAGGCTTTCACCGACAAAGGCTACAAGGTGATCAGCGGTGGAACCGACAACCACCTTATGTTGATCGACCTCCGCACCAAGTTCCCCGACCTGACGGGTAAAGTGGCTGAAAACACCTTGGTCCGCGCCGATATCACCATCAACAAGAACATGGTGCCTTTCGACAGCCGCACACCGTTTACCACCAGCGGTATCCGCGTTGGTACGCCGGCTACCACCACCCGTGGTCTGAAAGAAGCCGATATGCCGGTGGTTGTGGATTTGATAGATCAGGTGTTGTGCGATGTGGAAAACGAAGCCGTAATCGAAAAAGTGAGGAAGACGGTGAACGATATGATGAGCAGCCGTCCTTTGTTCGCTTGGTAAGCGGCATCTTGTGTCTTTTTCCGCGATGCGTCTGCACAGGCACATGTGTCAAGAACAGCCAATCTGCAAAAAGGTTGGCTGTTTTTATTTGCGTATCGGGTTGTTCCTCTAAAAACAAAAAACAATGATGGGAAGTAAGTTTCTACAGGAGTTTAAAGCCTTTGCCTTGAAAGGCAATGTGATGGATTTGGCCGTGGGGGTGATTATCGGCGGTGCTTTCGGCAAGATAGTTTCTTCTTTGGTGGCCGATGTGATTATGCCGTTGTTGGGATTGCTTGTGGGCGGTATCAATTTTACCGATCTGCACATTACCCTGAAGTCTGCCCGGGAAGTGGAGGGGGTGATGCAACCGGCGGTGTTGCTCAACTACGGCAACTTTTTGCAGACGGCTTTCGATTTCTTTGTCATCGCCTTTTCCATTTTTACCTTTATCCGGCTGTTGTCGAAATTTCAACATAAAAAGGCTGCCGAACCGGTGGCGCCGCCTGCTCCTACGCAAGAAGAGCGGTTGCTTACCGAAATACGCGACCTGTTGAAGGAATCGGCTGAAAAAAAGGATACGAAATAAGCGATGGGTCGGATTCCATCCGACAATTTAACATGGAATTTGTTCCGGTAAGCTTTTATGATTTCGCTTCCGTTCAATTCTTGCCTCGGAAGAAGCCAAACTTGCCCGGTTTCTTCCGGGGCCTATCGAAAACGCCGGGAGAGATCAGGCTCTCAGACGGTCTAAGGCCTTGCACCAGAGTTCGGCGGCGATGCGCACTTTTTCGGTGCAGGAGTTGAGGTAATAGTTGCCTTTTTCGTCAGGATTGGGGGTTTGGGGGGCCGGTGCTTTGGGCAGGTTCAATAAATCGGCGCAACGCAATGCGCCATTGCGCTTTTTGAATGCTTCGGCCAATTCCTGTACCAGTCCGAAGGTGCGTTTCTTGCCTTCGCCGTCGCGGGGTGTTGTGGAGCCGGTTTCCAATCCGGCCAGAAGAAAGATGCCCATGGCCGCGCCACAAATATCCTTCATGCCGCCAATGCCACCGCCGAAAGCGGCCGACATCTTGAGCGACTGCTCTTTGCTGAAACCGTACAGGTCGCCGAAAGCGGCCACCACGGCCTGACAACAGTTGTAACCTTCCTGATGCAGTTCGGCCGCGCGGGAAATTCTTTCTTCGTACATTATCGAATCAGTTTGAAATAGAGGGTTGTGCTATCGGAAGTAAGCCGCTTGGAAATCTGAATGAGGAGGTACTGCTGGTGGGCGAACACACTGCGGATTTCGGCGTCGGGAGCGGCTAAGATCAGTGAATCGGTGGAAGAATAGTCCGATGGGGTGTAGGTCTGGGCATCCACCCCTTGAAAGATCAGGATGGTGTCGGTGCCTTGGTTGTTGGTAAGGGTGGTGCCTTGATAAAACTGCATGCGGAAAAGGGGATTGCCGTTGCTGTTTTGCAAAAGGTAGTTGTTGGGTTTGCCGGCCACCGGTTCGGTTATCACCGCATAGGAGCCGTTGCTGTATTCCTGCAGGTTGTCTTTTTTGCAACGGCTGTCGGACCCTACATACGAAAGGCGGTATTCGCCGCTGAGATCGGTTACCGTATAGGCGTTCTTTTCGTTTTTGCCGCACGCAAGCAACAAAACGGAACTTAAAATAGCCAGAATCTTTTTCATGGGGCAAATGTAATAAAAAGGGGAGGAATTGTGCGGCGGTTTATTGCCGAAGGCAGGTTTTCAACCGATTTCGCCCTCTTTTTCGTAATTTTGCAAGAGCAACCTTTTCGATAAGCCATGCGCAGAAGCCAAGCTTGCTTGGATTATGCCATGGCGAGAAAAGGTCGGATGAAAACCAACCTTTTCGATAAGCCATGCGCAGAAGCCAAGCTTGCTTGGACTCTGCCGAGGCGAGAATCGAGCGAAGCGAGATCATAAACACCGATGAAATAAATGCTGTGTTTATAAATGCTGTGTTTATAAAACAAGCATTGGTTGCAAACCAACCTTCCTGAAAGGCAAAGTGATACGAAGATGTCCATTGAACCGACCGCCCTTATCGAAACCGAAAGCGCCGTTTGTGGCCGAAACATCGGCCCTCTGCGCCGGGTATGGCGGTTTTACCGCGATGGTTTCCGTTCCATGACTTTCGGGCGGACGCTGTGGGCCATTATCCTCATCAAGCTTTTCATCATGTTCGCGATACTCAAGGTTTTCTTCTTTCCCGATTTCCTGCGTCATAAAACCGAGCGGGAAAAACAAGACTTTGTGGGGACGGAACTGATAAACCGGGGTGTAAGGTAGACTTGCCCGTGTATTTAACAACAAACAGGCCGAAAAGGAATTTAGACCGAAAATCATTCATAAACCGCTATGGAACAAATCACTCCCGCCTTGATAGACTGGTCGCGCGCCCAGTTTGCCATGACCGCCATGTATCATTGGCTTTTTGTGCCGCTCACGCTCGGGCTTTCGATGATCATGGGCATCATGGAAACCCTCTATGTCAGAACCGGTGATGCCTTCTGGAAAAAAACGGCCAAATTCTGGATGAAAGTTTTCGGCATCAATTTTGCCGTGGGGGTGGCCACCGGCTTGATTCTCGAATTTCAGTTCGGTACCAATTGGAGCAACTACTCTTGGTTTGTGGGGGATATTTTCGGTGCGCCTTTGGCCATAGAGGGTATCTTGGCTTTCTTTATGGAAGCTACTTTTATCGCTGTGATGTTTTGGGGTTGGAACAAGGTAAGCAAAGGTTTTCATCTTGCCTCGACCTGGCTTACCGGTATCGGAGCCACTGTTTCGGCTTGGTGGATTCTGGTGGCCAATACATGGATGCAGCATCCGGTGGGCATGACCTTCAATCCCGAAACGGTGCGCAACGAAATGACCGATTTCTTTGCCGTGGCTTTCCAGCCGATGGCCGTAACCAAGTTCTTCCACTCGGTATTGAGCGGATGGGTGTTTGCCGCCGTATTCGTAATCGGGGTGAGTTGCTGGTATCTCTTGAGAAAACGCCATGTGAAATTTGCGCTTTCGAGTATCAGGATAGCGGCTGTGTTCGGTCTTGTGGCCTCGTTGGTGGTGGCTTTTACGGGCGATAAGTCGGGCTACGAAGTGGCGCGGCATCAGCCCATGAAGTTGGCCGCACTCGAGAATCTGCAGGAAGGCGGAAACGCGCAGGGGCTTGAGATCGCTTTCGGCATCAAGATTCCCTATATGCTTTCGTTGCTTTCCACCCGTACCCCCGATGGCTATGTGCCGGGCATCAACAATATTCTGGAAGGCGGCTATGTACAGCCCGACGGCCGTGTGGCTTTGTCTGTGCAGGAGAAGATGCGTCGCGGAAAAATCGCCGTGCAGGCTTTGTCTGATTTCAGGGAAGGGCAGGCCTTGGCCGATGAAACCAAAACCGAAACCGCCCGCGATACGCTCAATGCCTATGCCGAATATTTCGGTTACGGTTATGTGGAAAATCCGCAGGATTTGGTGCCTGCAACGGGTTTGCTTTTCTGGTCTTTCCGTGTGATGGTCGGATTGGGCATGCTTTTCATATTGTTCTTCCTGGTGGCGCTCTTTTTGGGTTACAGGGACAAAATTGCCCAAAGCCGTTGCAGATGGTTTTACTATGTGGCCATCGTATGCGTGCCTTTGGCCATGATTGCCGGTCAGGCCGGATGGATTGTGGCCGAGGTGGGACGTCAGCCTTGGGCCATTCAGGATCTTTTGCCGGTAAACGCCGCCGTTTCAAGTTTGGCGCCGGGGGCGGTCAAGACTACATTTTTTGTTTTTCTGGTGTTGTTTTTCATCTTGTTGGTGGCTGAAATAGGCATTATGCTCAAGGCTGTCGCCAAGGGTCCCGAAGAAATTGAAAACGCACAATAGACATAGGAGGAAAGAACGATGTTTACATACGAATTTTTGCAAAATTACTGGTGGTTCGTGGTTAGTCTGTTGGGGGCCATCTTGGTGTTCCTGCTGTTTGTGCAGGGCGGCAATTCGCTTATCTTCACTTTGGGCAGGAACGAACAGGAACGCAGCCTTCTGATTAATTCCACAGGGCGTAAGTGGGAATTTACCTTTACCACGCTGGCTACTTTCGGCGGGGCGTTTTTCGCTTCTTTTCCGCTTTTCTACAGCACCAGTTTCGGCGGCGCTTACTGGATCTGGCTTTTGATTCTGCTCAGTTTCGTGTTGCAGGCCGTATCGTACGAATTTCAGGGTAAGCTGGGCAACCTCCTGGGCAAAAGAACCTATCAGGTGTTTCTTGTGCTGAACGGCTTCCTCGGCCCCTTCCTGCTGGGTGCGGCCGTGGCCACTTTTTTCAACGGAAGCAATTTTGTGGTGAACAAAACCAATATGTCTTCGGTCATGATGCCCGTTATCAGCCGCTGGGGCAACGCATGGCACGGTTTGGACGCCTGTCTGGATCCCTGGAACCTGATTCTGGGTTTTGCCGTATTTTTTCTGGCCCGTCTGCTGGGCAACCTTTACTTCATCAACAACATCGATGATGCGCAGCTGCAACCCCGTCTGCGCCGCCGTCTGCTTGTCGATACGGTTCCTTTCCTGCTGTTTTTCCTGGCTTTTGTGATCCGTACCTTGCTCAAAAGCGGTTTTGCCGTTGATCCGCAAACGGGCCGGATCTTTATGGAACCCTACAAATACCTGCACAACTTCTTGCAGATGCCGGTGGTATCGGTGCTGTTTCTGACAGGGGTGGCGGGGGTGCTGTTCGGCCTTGGAAAATCGATATTCTGCAACCGTTACAACAAAGGAATCTGGTTTGCCGGCATCGGCACGGTGCTTACCGTTCTGGCGCTCTTCCTCTGCGTGGGCTACAACCATACGGCTTATTATCCTTCCAATCTCGATTTGCAGAGCTCGCTTACATTGGCCAACAGCTGTTCAAGCCCGTTCACGCTTAGAACCATGGCCATCGTATCGGTTTTAGTACCTTTCGTATTGGCCTATATCGTGTATGCCTGGCGGTCTATCGACAAAAAGAAGCTTACACGCACAGAATTGGAAGAAGAACACGGCTATTAGGCCGTTTGTAGTACAGAGGAGGGAAATGGACAGCGATAAAGGAGAGAAGAAAGAACTTCCGCACATCGGAGGAAGTGTACCGGAAGCGGTGAAACGTATCTTGGACGTTTTACACCAAGCCGGTTATCCGGCCTATCTGGTGGGTGGTTGCGTGCGGGACTGCCTTTTGGAAAAGACGCCCCACGACTGGGATATCTGCACGGACGCCCCCATCGGACAGATACGGCCGTTGTTTAAGGAGAAAGGTTATTCGGTAGCGCCCACGGGGCTGAAACATGGCACGCTTACCGTGATAGACGGAAAACGTCCCTACGAAATCACGGTGTTCAGAAAGTCGAAAAACACACCTTCTCCGCAAGAAGATCCGCTTCTGGAAGATCTGGGTTTGCGTGATTTTACACTTAATTCCATCGCTTGGTCGGAAAACGGCGGCTTGATCGATCCCTATCACGGGTCGGAAGATCTGGCCAAGGGGATTTTGCGTTGTGCCGGCTCGGCTCAGGAAAGAATGGCCGAAGATCCTTTGCGGATATTGCGGGCCTTGCGCTTTTCGGCGCATTTCGGTTTTGAAATCGATGCCGGCCTTCAGGCGGTGATCCATCGGGATTTTCCGCTTCTGGAGAACGTGGCCGTGGAACGCATCACTTCCGAACTTTATCGCTTTATGCATGCTCCGGCCAACCGTATCGCGGCCTTGCTGAGAGCGTATTCCGACGTGTTTTGCTTCATCATGCCCGAACTGAAGCCTATGCTGGGCTTTGACCAGCATAATCCGCATCATGTCTATGATGTGTGGGAGCACACGCTGCGGGCCATGGAAGCCTGCAAAGTGGATGATGTGGTGCTGAGGTTTACCGTTCTATTCCACGATACGGGCAAGCCGCACGTCTTTACGATGGACAATCAGGGAATAGGACATTTTTACGGACACGGGGAGGAAAGCTGCCGTATCTGCGCCAGGGTGATGAAGCGGCTGCGGTTCGACAGCAAAACGGCTTCGGAGGTCTATACGTTGGTGGAGGTGCACGACGCACGGGTGGAGGTCCAGCCCCGGAGCATACGCCGTTGGCTCAACCGCATCGGTTTGGAACAGTTTGAACGTTTGTTGAAGATGAAGCGTTGCGATGCAGCCGGGCAGAACCCTGCCTATTGGCCGGAACGCAAGGCTTATGTGGATTCGTTGGAAGCCGGCTTGAAGGAAGTGTTGGCGCAGGATGCCTGCTTCTGCATGAAAGATTTGGCTGTAAAAGGCAGCGACCTGATTGCCTTGGGCTATGAAAAAGGGGCTGTTTTGGGAAAATGCCTGCAACGCCTTTTGGATGAGGTGATTGATGAAAAACTGCCCAACGACCGCGATGTTCTTTTGTCCCGCGCCCTTTCATGGCTTTCCTTGGATTCCCGTTTGGATTGAATCGAGTTGAACCGACAAAAAATAGAAACTTGGAAACGAAAAAGACAGTGTGGATCACAGGGGCCAGTTCCGGTATAGGGGAGGCTTTGGCCAAAGCCTTTTCGGCGGAAGGGAACCAAGTGATACTTTCTTCCCGTAACGGGCAGGAATTGGAGCGGGTGCGTCAATCATGCGCATTTCCCGAAAAATGTTTTGTCGTAACCCTTGATCTGGCCGATCCGGACAGTCTGGATGCCGCGGCCAAAACCGTGTTGGAAAAATTCGGCTATGTGGACATGCTGATAAACAACGGCGGTATCAGCCAACGCTCTTTGGTTGCTGAAACACCGCTCGACATCGACCGCAAGATCATGCAGGTGGATTACTTCAGCGGCGTACAGCTGGCCAAAGCCGTGTTGCCTTCGATGCTGGAACGCAAAACCGGGCATTTTGTGGCCATAAGCAGTATTGTCGGCGTATTCGGTTTTCCGCAGCGTTCGGCCTATTCGGCCGCCAAACATGCCATGCACGGCTTTTACGAGACCCTCAGGGCAGAGAACGAGGCCGACGGCATACGGGTTACTGTGGTGTGTCCGGGCAGGATCCTCACCAACGTTTCGCTTCATGCCCTGCGTGCCGACGGCCATGAATACGGCATTATGGACCACGCCCAGGCCAACGGCATCAGTGCCGAAGAATGTGCCGCGCGTATCCTGAAGGCCATCAGGAAAAATAAAAAGGAAATATACGTTTGCCGTAAAGATGTTCTTATGGTGTATTTCCGCCGCTATATACCGGCTTTGTACTACAAACTGGTAAGCAAAGTGCAACCCAACCTTTAACTAAGCCGAGCGCAGAAGCCAAGCAAGCTTGGATTATGCCGAGGCGGTTAAAGGTCGGTCGCAGACCAACGTTTAAACTAAGCCGAGCGCAGAAGCCAAGCATGCTTGGATTATGCCGAGGCGGGAATCAAGCGAAACTAAACTTTAAAAATCATACGATGGAAGCAATCCAACAACCCGTTATTTCCGGCATTCAGCAGATGGGAATCGGTGTTCGCGATGTGGCGAAGGCCTGGCGATGGTATAACGAGTTTTTCGGTACCGACGCGATTATTTTTGACGAACGCGCTCCGGCCGAATATATGTTGCCTTATACAGGCGGCAAACCCCGCAACCGGCGGGCGGTTCTGGCTATGAACCTGCAAGGGGGGGGCGGTTTCGAGATTTGGCAACACCGCGATTTCGAGTCCCGCGCGGCTGCATTCAAGGTGCTTCCGGGCGATTACGGCGTGTTTGCCTGCAAGATAAAATGCAAAGATGCGCAGGCCACGCACACGCGCTATCAAGCCAAAGGCGCCGAAACCAGTCCGTTGTACCGGGACTGCCTGAACCGCCCCTATTTTTATGTCCGGGATCCCGACGGCAATGTTTTCCAGATAGTGGAAGTAAAAGAGGATTCGGCTTGGTTTGCCCGTCAGAACAAGCTTACCGGCGGCGTTTATGGCGCGGTGGTGGGGTGCGCCGATATGGAGGCGGCCATGACCTTTTACGCCAAGATGTTGGGGTACGACAAGGTTTGTTCCGACACTTCCGCCACTTTCGACGACTTCAACCGCATGGGAACGCCCTGCCGCTTCCGCCGGGTGTTGCTGAAGCATTCCCGTCCTCGTACGGGCGGTTTTTCCCGGCTTCTGGGGCCTTCCGAAATAGAGCTGATACAGGCTTTGGACAGATCCGAACCCTTGCATAAGATTTACGAAAACCGCTTTTGGGGTGAATTGGGTTTTATCCAGATTTGCTATGATATCCGGCATATGGATGCCGTACGCGCTTTGGCCGAGGAGGCGGGCAGTCCCTTTACGGTAGACAGTATCAAGCAGAACCCGGATTTCGATATGGGCGATGCCGCCGGACACTTCGCCTACAACGAAGATCCGTCGGGAACCTTAATCGAATACGTGGAGACCTGCCGTGTGCCTGTTGCCAAGAAGTGGGGGCTGTTTTTGAATCTGCAACGGTTCGATGCCACCAAACCGCTTCCCGACTGGATGGTGAAAGGACTCCGCTTCACGCGTAAAAAAGATATCCCCGACTGAAAGGCCGGATTTCATCCTGTGTTTGTGGTTCCGCATCCGCTCCATGCGTACTGTGGCGGAAACCAAGCGGCATATGGCTGTCAGGCTTAATTCAAACCTCGGATAAGATGTGAGGTTTGGCCGTTTTTTCCTGAAAAAGGGCGTTAATCCACATCGATATCCGTGCGCAGGTTTTCCATGATGAATCCCTGCCGCTCGGGTGTGTTCTTGCCCATGTAAAATTCCAGCGTTTCGCGTATGCCCTGATCTTTTTTCATCAATACCGGATCCAGACGCATATTGGCGCCGATAAACACCTTGAATTCATCGGGCGAGATTTCCCCCAAACCTTTGAATCGGGTTATTTCGGGCTTGCCGCCTATTTTCTTGATGGCATCCACGCGCTCTTCCTCGGTGTAGCAATAATGGGTTTCCTTTTTGTTCCTTACCCTGAACAAGGGGGTTTGGAGGATATAGAGATGCCCGGCTTTCACGATTTCGGGGAAAAATTGCAGGAAAAAAGTGAGCAACAGCATACGGATGTGCATTCCGTCCACATCGGCATCGGTGGCTATCACGATATTGTTGTAGCGCAGGTTCTCCAGATTCGCATCGGCGTTGAGGGCGGCTTGCAGAAGATTGAATTCCTCGTTTTCGTACACGATTTTCTGACTCAGGCCGTAACTGTTGAGCGGTTTTCCGCGCAGACTGAACACCGCTTGCGTATTGGCATCGCGGCTTTTGGTGATGCTGCCCGTGGCCGAATCCCCTTCGGTGATGAAGAGGGTGGTTTGCAGTTTGAGTTCGTGGTTCGAGTCGTAATGCACCCGGCAGTCGCGCAGCTTGCGGTTGTGCAGGTTCACTTTCTTGGCGCTTTCGCGGCGTATCTTCTTGATGTCTTCCACGCTTTTGCGCTCTTTCTCGTTGTCGATGATCTTGCGCTGCATGGCCTCTGCCACATCGGCATTGATGTGCAGGTAGTTGTCGATATTTTTCTTGATGGAGGCGGCGATGTAGTTGCGCACCGTTTCCCGGTTGTCGTTGCCGGTGCGTTTGGTTTCCTCGCTGTTGTCCATGTATACCGAACCGAGTTTGGTTTTGGTCTGGCTTTCGAAAACGGGTTCGATGATCTTGATGCTTACCGCGGCAATCAGGCCTGTGCGGATATCGCCCGTATCATAGTCTTTTTTATAAAACTCCTTTACCGTTTTGGCGAAGGATTCCCGGAATGCGCCCTGATGTGTTCCCCCTTGCGTGGTGTGCTGTCCGTTTACAAAACTGTAGTATTCTTCGCCATATTGCTTGTCCACATGGGTAAAGGCATATTCGAGGTCTTCGTCCACAATATGCACGATAGGGTAGAGCGGATTGCCGTCCATATTGTTTTCAAGCAGGTCTTTCAGTCCGTTCTCGCTCTTGATGCGGGTCTTGTTGTAGTGGATGCTGAGGCCGTGGTTGAGGTAGGCGTAGTTCCACAGCATCGATTCGATATATTCTTCGATGAAATGGTAGTTGCCGAACATTTCCGGATCGGGAACAAAGGTGATTTTGGTGCCGTTGCGGTCGTTGCAGGCAACAAGTTCTTCCTTTATCAGCACGCCTTTGGCAAATTCGGCGTATTTCTTCTTTCCCTCCCGTACCGATTCTACCGTAAAAGAACTCGAAAGGGCGTTCACCGCCTTGGTACCTACCCCGTTCAACCCCACCGATTTCTTGAAGGTCTTGGAGTCGTATTTGGCACCCGTGTTCATCTCCGACACGCATTCCACCACTTTGCCGAGCGGAATGCCGCGTCCGTAGTCGCGCACCGTTACCGTATTTTCCTTGAGCGTTACCTCGATGCTTTTTCCGTTGCCCATCACAAACTCGTCTATCGAGTTGTCGATAACTTCTTTAAGCAGTACATAGATACCGTCGTCCTGACTGGCTCCATCGCCCAGTTTACCGATATACATACCCGGACGGAGCCGGATATGCTCGTTCCATCTGAGGGTGCGTATGGTGTTTTCGTCGTAATCGGCTACGTTGAAATTGAGTGTGCCGGGATTTTCTTCTGCCATGTTAGTAACGTATGTTGTCGATAAGCCTTACCTTTCCCATCCACACCACGATAAAGCCCACGTTTCCGGCGGCCGGAAGCGTGTCGTCGAGGGGTTGCAGGCTGTCGGGATCGGCAATCTCGAAATATTCCAGTTCCATTTCGGGAAAAACGGCGATTTGGCTTTTTACCCAATCCTTTACTTCTCCGCAGGTGCGGTGGGCCATGGCCAGGCTTTTCTTGAGCGTGGCGTAGATGGCGGGAGCCTTGGCGCGGTTTTCGGGGGTAAGAAGGGCGTTGCGGCTGCTGAGGGCCAAACCGTCATCTCCTCGTTTGATGGGGCAGGATACGATTTCTACCCCGCTGTCCATCTGCCGTGCCAGTTCCTTGATCACGGCCACCTGCTGGAAGTCTTTTTCTCCGAAGTAGGCGCGGTCGGGTGCAATCAATTGAAACAATAGACCTACCACCGCGCCCACGCCTGCAAAATGTCCGGGACGGCGCGCGCCCTCCATCACGTTCTCCAGTGGACCGAAGGCGTAGGTTCTTACCGGTTCGCCCGCCGGATACATCTCTTCGGTTTCGGGGGCGAACATGATATCGCAGCCGTTTTGCTCTAGCAGATTCCGGTCTGCCTCAAACTGACGGGGATAGTTCTTGAGGTCGTCGGGGTTGTTGAACTGAATGGGATTCACGAACACACTGGCCACAAACACGTCGTTTTCGGCGCGTGCGCGTGCAAAGAGTGAGGCATGGCCGTCGTGCAGGGCACCCATGGTGGGAACCAGCCCCACGCTTTTACCTTGCCGGCACCGGGTTAAGGCCTCCTGCAGTTCTTTCCGGGTTTTGCAAACGATCATGGTGTTAGGATTGTTGCGGGTTTGAAATTTTTTGAAACAGCTCGAAAAGCGTGGAGACCGGCACAACCTTTTGAGACAGGTGGCGGTCTTCAAGCCCCTTGAGGCCGTATTTGGAAACGAAGATACGTTCAAATCCCAATTTCTCGGCCTCGGCCAAACGTTGGTCAAGACGGCTCACCGGTCTGATTTCTCCGGTAAGGCCTACCTCGGCGGCAAAGCAGTATCTGGGACTGAGCGGAATGTCCTGCCCCGAGCTCAGCACGGCCGCGATCACGGCCAAGTCGATGGCCGGGTCATCTACTTTAAGGCCACCGGCAATGTTCAGAAACACATCTTTCTGGCTCAAACGGGCACCGCACCGTTTTTCAAGCACGGCCAGCAACATGTTGAGCCGCCTCAGATCGAAACCGGTGGCCGAGCGTTGCGGCACCGAATAGGCGGTGGGACTCACCAACGCCTGCACTTCCACCATAATGGGGCGCAGCCCCTCCAAAGTGGCCGCGATAGCCGTTCCGCTGAGCTGTTCTTCCCGTTGGGAAAGCAGTATTTCGGATGGATTCTCCACTTGGCGCAATCCATCGGTCTGCATTTCGTAAATGCCTATTTCATTGGTGCTGCCGAAGCGGTTCTTTACCGAGCGCAAGATACGGTAGCCATAGTTGCGGTCTCCCTCGAAGTGCAGCACGGTATCTACGATATGTTCCAGTATTTTGGGGCCCGCCAGATTGCCTTCTTTGGTGATGTGGCCGATCACGAACACGCTTACCCCCGTTTCTTTGGCGTAACGTTGCAGCCGGGCGGCACATTCCTTGATTTGCGAAATGCTGCCGGCCGAAGAGTCGATGGCCGTGGTGTAGAGCGTTTGAATGGAGTCGGCCACCAGAATATCGGGTTTCAGGCTTTCGGCCTGGGTGAAGATATCGTCGAGGCAGGTTTCGGTAAGGATGTAGCAATTGCTTTGGGCAAGTCCCAGGCGCTCGCCCCGCATCTTAAGCTGTTGGTTGCTTTCTTCTCCGCTTACATACAGGATGTTTTGCCCGTCGGGCATCTGCAAGGCCACCTGCAGCATCAAGGTGGATTTTCCGATGCCCGGTTCACCGCCTATAAGCACGAAAGAACCCGGCACGAGCCCGCCGCCCAGCACGCGGTTCAGTTCGGCGTTTCCCGTATCGATACGGGGGGTGGGGCGGCTTTCGATGTCTTTTATCAGAGCCGGCCGGCTTTTGGGCGTGTGGACTCTCTCCTCGCTTTTCCAAAGGCTTTCCCTTGAATCGCGTTCCAATACCTCTTCGGTATAGGTGTTCCATTGGCCGCAGGCGGGGCACCGTCCCACCCATTTGGGGGATTGTGCGCCGCAATTGGAGCAAAAGAAAGCGGTTTTTGTCTTAGAGGTCTTTCCCATGGTGAACTAACGGATAATGCCGGCCGGGGCAGGAGAAATTTTTTACTTGAGGTCGCTGCCGATAAGCCGTAAGAATTCCATGCGGGTCTTGGGGTTGTTGAGAAATCCGCCGGTAAAGTCGGAGGTGGTGGTAACCGAATTCTGCTTCTGTACCCCGCGCATCGACATACACAGGTGCTGGGCTTCGATAACCACGGCCACGCCGAGCGGGTGGAGCGAGTTTTGAATACACTCCTTTATCTGCGTGGTGAGCCTTTCCTGCACCTGCAGGCGGCGGGCAAACACATCCACGATGCGCGGAATCTTGCTCAGCCCCACGATATAACCGTTGGGTATATAGGCCACATGCGCCTTACCGAAAAAGGGCAGCATATGATGTTCGCAGAGTGAATAAATCTCAATGTCTTTGACGATCACCATCTGCCTGTAGTCTTCCTTGAACATGGCGCTTTTGAGAATCTCTTCCGGATCCTGCCCGTAGCCTTGCGTAAGGAACTGCATGGCCTTGGCCACCCGGGAGGGGGTAGCCAAAAGTCCCTCTCTTTCAGGGTCTTCACCTAAAAGTTCGAGGACGGATTTGTAATGACCGGCCAACTTTTGGGTAAGTTCGCTCGGATAATGGTCTTCTTTCCTGTAACCTTTGTTCATTCTTGATATCAACCTATCCTTGTAGGTAAACTGCAAAAATAGACATTTTGCCGTATTCGGAACGGGGCCGGAAACGGGGCTTTTCCCGTTCTGTATTTTTTGTATGCGAATGTATGCGGAATTTATTAACTTTGCACGGGTGCTTTTTGTTGATAAAATGTTAATAACCCACACACAGAAAGATTCGGCCTTGCTTGAACTACTTTTAGACAGAGGAATTCGAGCGAGGGTTTTGCCCGAATGGAATTAAAATTTGGCAAGATGTTGAATACGGTTTTGCGGTGCATCATTGACCGTGCCGGGAAATACGGTGGCGGGAGCCTTTGGAAAACGGTTCGGGCCGTTTTGCTGCCGGGCTTGGGCTGTCTGTTGCTCTGTGGCGGACTTTCGGCGCAGGAGCCGCCCCGTCTGTTCTACAGAATTTCTTCTCCGGCGGCGGGCGGTAAGGCCGGCGGCGGTATCGGCAGCAATTCCTTTGCGAACGGGCAGGTGTTCTGTAAGTACGAACACGGGTACACGGTGGATGTGTGGTTGGAGGCAGCGGCGGAGGATTGCCGCTGGACGGTGGGACCGACCGGAAAGGTGTCGGTGACGAATCCCAGAGGCCCGTACAACGATACGGTTACCATCGATATTTCAAACACTTCGAATACAGAGATAACGAACGTAACGATTTCGGTAATTGAAGGAAGCAACGCACCTGTGCTGATGTCGGTGGTCATTCCCCGGATCGCCGCCGCACCGGGGGCCATCATCATAGACCCGCTCGAACTGCTGGACGGGGAATCGTATTGCGCGAATCTCTCTTATACGGTGGATGTACCGGAAGATCCCAACTATACAAAGGAAAAGAACAACTATGATCCGAACGGTACCTATCCCTCGGCTACGCTGAAGTATAATTTCAGCCTAGGTACGACCGAAAGCGCTGTGCCGCCTCTCAGTTCAAGAGGCTACAGCGACGATCCGGCAAGCATGTACCATTGGGAGCAGATTGTCGGGCCGGCCGCCAAATACTGGGTGGTGCGCGCCAAAACCTGCGAAGCCGGTAACTCGGAAGCGGTAAAGCCCGCTTCGTTGGCCATAGACAACGTGATTCCGGAAAACCTCACCGATGAAAGTCTTTCCGTGATCCCCATCCGCTATGCGGGCGAGGAATGGGAGGAGTCGGATGAAAACGCCTGCACTTGGTATTCATCCGCCTTCAACAAAAGCGAAACCGGTGCCGGAAACGCAGTGGGCGGACTCAACGACGGCGAGACAGAAAACGGCTATGTGTACTTGCAGGCGATGCCCTATCAACCGGATGATATCAGTTTCCGGCATTACCGGTACATTTGGAACTACGATGAGGATGCCTTGGAACCGGCTACCGACAAAATGAACACCGCAACTTACAAAGAGGCGGGTTTCGGTGCTGACAGCGCGCGCATCTGTTTCAAGGTGAAAAGCCGTCCCGAGGGAACGGATCCCGTAATCCGGGTATCCTACCACATGGTTTGCGACAAATGCAACGAGCGTGCCCAGAAACAAGGACGTTCCATTGTATTCGAATCGGCGGAAAGCGCGGTTTTGAAACTGAACCGTGTGGATTCTTTGGAAGATGCCGTGGTAAAGGGTTCCTATACGCCTTCCATCCTCGATAAGGGCGAACGGGTGGAATCGATAGATGGCTCTCCCTTGTTGCTTTGCGGTAATACCGAATACGATCTTTGCGGTGAAGTGGATGGGGAAAGCCCCATTACGGGCTTTATGTGGAAAGCACTGAACGGCGCGGACTGGGAACAGAGCGTTGGCGGCGGCGATATGGGCGGTGGAATGTGGCCGGCCGCACCGCGTGCCAGACAAAGCCTTTGCGATACCTACGTAACTCCTGAAATCGCGCAAACCGACACCCATATGGGCGATACGGTAAACCTTCTGGTATATCCCCGCAACCAATGCTTCAGCAACGGCCGTACCACCGACCGCAACGCACAGGAGGTGAAAGTATATGTACGGAGTACCCCGCAGGCCCCCATCGTTATCGATCCTGTTTCCGGTCAGTCTTACAAAGGCAACAATCTGGAGGCTATGGGCGGCGGCTCCCCCACCATACCGATGGGCGGACTTTCTTTTCCGCTTCTGCTGTGCAACAACAGCGGTCTGGGTTCCTCTTCCGCCGGTGCCAGTCAGAGTTTGCTGCTATACACGCCCAACAATACGTTGCGTGCCTCGGACGAAAGTTTTGAAATCAAGTTTTACGAAGATATTTCCAACCCATCCGTCATCCAGGCCCTTAGGGCTTCCTATAGTTTTGAACGCAACAATCCCGACAAGGAGCTTGGCGACACCACACGTTGGACATTCCGCTTCAAGATTCAGGATCATGAGGTTTTGGCCGACCAGAAACAGATAGTGGTGGGGATCGCCGCCAAGAACACTTGCGGTCCCGGTACGATGGCTTTCTGGGCTATCAATATCATCGATACGCTTTCGGTGGAGGGTGATGTGATAGATAACGGGTTGATTACAAGTGGTGATACGGTTGTTCATTCTCTTTGTGAGGGAGAAGAGCGGATTTACAGCAACATAAGCAGCGCCGAGCCCTTGTTCGTTACGGATGCGGCCGATCCCGACCGCAATACGGACGTGGTGCAATACAGTTGGAAGATTCCCGGGACATGGCGTTTTGACAATCCCCGGTTGGATTCCGTTTCCGTACCCGATACCAGGGTCTGGCTGGGTGAGGAGAAAGGTGCGGTGCGGCTTGCCTTGAAAAACCGCTGTGGCGTGGGGACGTACCGCCGCGGAGACTCCCTCGATGTGAATGCCTATACGCGGGTGGACATCAAGGTGGTGGACGGGCTTTTGGCCACCAGTGCCGCGCTGAATCCGAAAGTGACGGCAGACAAGGCGGAAATAGACAGGAATGGGTTTTTGCTTCTGCCCTGTCAGGGTTCGCAAATGATGTACGCCATTGACACTTTTGAACGTACAGATGCTTATCGTTGGGAATTTCCTTCTGACTGGCAGGTGGTTACCGATGTGCCCAATCAATACAACGGCGAGGCGACGGCCGATCCGGACTATCCCAACCGGGCGATCACCGATCACCGGAAACTGGGTTTCAGGAACGATATGCGCGTGCGGGTGAAAGTGGGGGCCGATACAGGACAGATCTATGTGGTGGGTGCCAAGGCGGCTTGTGCGTGGACCTTTGACAATTTCCAGCCGAATCTGACGGTAGTTCCGCCGCATTTCGGCCACCGCCGCGACAGCCTCAAGGCAGTGGTGCGTCCCTTTACGGGCAAGCCTGCGCAGGCAGAGCCGTGGCCGGATTCGATATGCGTGCGTAAGGTGGCGGTTCTTTCGGTGATGCCCGATCCGGAACAGGATTCGCTGACGCGCGCCCAAACGTATTTCACATGGACTTTCCCCTCCGATTACCTGCCGGTGCATTATGCGGATGAGAATCATACGGAACTTACGTTTACCGTACCCGACCGTGCGGGTGATTACGATACGGTAAAGGTGTATTCCCACCGGCACGATTGCGACAGCTACAACCAGGCCGATTCTATGGTTGTTGTGATTAAGCTTACCGATACGATACCTTTTGTCCGGACCCGTTACCTGAACGATGCCCGCAGACCGAACTCCAACCTCAATACCACGCCTTGCGAAGGCGACACGGTGATTTATCGGGTTTTGCCTGATCCCAAAACATATCTGGAGGGGGTCTGGTTCACTTGGAACGGCGGCAACGCGCTTATGGATACGGCGACAGGCCTTGTTGACGCCACGGGCTGGCGTATCCTGAATCCGGTAGGTCAGTATGCCGACACCCTCAAGATGATTGTGGGGCGCAGTACCTTGGAGTTGGGTGCGCAGGCGGTTTCTCCTTGCGGCATGTCGTCTGTTTTCACCACCGTTTTCAACCCTGTCGGTTTGGTTCACGACAAGGTGCGTCTGGTACAGGGCAGCGATTTGCTCTGTATGAACGAAAGGGTGGTCTTCGAATGGGATTCGGTGGAATACGCCACCCATTATGAATGGTTCTATCCTTGGGGACAGGCGCACGATACCCTCGGTCTCGACGAAAAGATGTTCTATCGGGCGTTCAGCAGCAAGACGGCTTTTGAAAAGGGGCTGATTTGCGTACGTCCTTACAATGTCTGCGGACTGGGGCCGTATTCCGACACGGTGAAGGTTTCGGATGTGATTCAACATCTGGGCCTGCCTTCGCTCAAAGCCCTCGATCCCGAAACGGTTTACGTTCCGGTAAACGATACGGTGCGCGATACGGTCTGTCTGCGCACAGGTCTGCACTATCAGGCTTCCTTTAACGACGATACCTATGCGGACAATTCTCAATGGAAGTTTCATTGGATTCCTTTCCAAATTGATGAAAATGATACGCTGAAAGCGGTATCGCCGGATGTTTTTGCCGACAGCAGCCGCTTTTATTTTGCCAATTACGGCATGGAAAACGCTTCCAAATACTTTGGTGTGGCGGTTCGTCATGCCCGATGCCTTACGCCGGGCGATACGTTGGTGATGTGGGTGCGGAATGCCGATACGGTGGCGATAAGCGATGATGTTTTGGCCGACCGCCTTACCGATGAGGAACGGGAAGATAAAACCGTCATGACCCGGCCTTGCGGGGGGAGTACGGCAACGGCCGAATGGCATTTCAACAGTGATTTCGGCACGGAAAAAATCCAGTACCGTTTTGTGTGGTGGGATTCTCTGTCGCAAACCCGTTCCCGCTATCATGATGCGGATGGCTCCATGGTGGGGGGAGCGGCAAAAAAAGAAGACAACTTCATCTGGCTCAACCCCAAGGAAGAGAGCGATCCCGACAAGGCGTGGTACAGTGGAGACGAGGACTATTTGCGCGTAAGCATCCCCAACAACCAGTTGCTTTATCTTTCTGTGGACTTGAAAAACCGTTGCGGTATATCCAGATTGCCTTCGTTGGCTATTCGTACGGTGGTAAGCATCGGCGACTCTTCGTATAAACTGCAGCAACTTTCGGATTTGGTATGTGACGGGGATTCGTTGGTGTTCCGTGTGGATTCTTCGGCCAACATAGGGGGGTATATCTGGCATTATCCTTGGCAGAAAACGCTTGATACCGTGAAGGTGGGTACGCAGGTGGTGCGTGTTTTCAACACGAAGGAGTACAAAGAGGGAGAGGTTTATGTGGTGCCCTATAACGGTTGCGGAAACGCGAAAGAAAGCAACCGTATAGAAATTAAAGACATTCTGCCGATTCCCGCGCGCGCCGTTCCGGTAGACTTCGACCCGGCTTACGATGCGGAGAAAGACCCTGTTGCCAAAGACACGCTCTGCATGCGTACGCCTTTGGTGCTGCATGTGTCTTCCGACAGCTGGAAAGAGGATGGGGATTATGAAATGCAGTGGCGTTTGGTAAAAGGCAGCGCATTGGGTTTTGAAAGGGATGGAAATTCCTGTACGTTGCGTCAGAATGATGTGAATGCCGAGCCTTTCGAACTGGAGTTCGCTTCGCGCACGAAAGGGTGCCGGCGTTATTCGGATACATTGCAAATCCGTATCCTTTCAATGGATACGCTGACTTTTGCCATCGTGGAAGACGAAGAAGCGGGGCTGGGCAGGCTGGAGGTGCTTTTGCCGCAAGTCGTGCGGAATTATTCGGACAACACGCCGATAGACCGTCGTCCTTGCGGAGGAACCGGGCAGAAATACACCATAGCCGGCAATATTCACTGGAGTATAATATCGGATGCCGAATCTTATTTTTCGTGGAACGCCAGGGGCGAAGCCCCGCAAACAAGCCCGGGAGCGGACAGTTCGTTGGGCGGTACGGATTGGAAATATGAAGGTGCTTCTCTGAACGGACCCTACCGTGATTTGCCTTTGCGGGTGGGGGCCAAAGAGGAATTGCAGTTGCACGTGAATGTGAGGAATATTTGCGGAATCTCGCAGTCGCCGGCTTTGAGTATAGTTCCCAAGCCTGCCGTAACGCAGGCACCTGCCATTACGCCTAAACCGGTTTGTCTGGATGCCAAACTGGAGCTTGACTGCCAGAAGGTGGATAACGCCGAAATATATCATTGGCAGTTTCCTTGGGGAAGCAAGCATGTTGAAAGTGAAATTCCCCACGTTGAGATAGATCGGATAACCGACATCGACGGCTTGGTTACCGTATATGCTTCCAACGATTGCGGCCCTGGTCCTGTGGCGGAATTCAACGCTATGGTGATACATACGCCCAGAGCGCCGCAGCCGGCTTGGAAAGAAAACGGCGCCGCATATGTATGGGATGCCGATACGGTAACGGAAACCATCTGTCTGCACGGAGAATCGGAACTGCGTGTTACCCGGAACCCTTCCGACGCGCCCGGTCTCAGCTACCGTTGGGGTTTGGGAGGAACCGGCAGACTGGAAATCATTTCCGCTTCGAATCCCGACAGCGTTTGCCGTGTCCGCGCCGCTTCTTCTGCCGCGGAGGGTGATGAAGAAATCCTCAAGGCGGTAGGTTATTATAAGGCATGCGGCGGCGCGGGAGATACGCTCTTTATCCGCCTTAGGTTCATCGATACCATACCTGTGGCTTCTTTGGGAGGAATAAAGGTGTTGCCGGCCGAATACCAAACCGAGAACAATCCTTGTCCGGAAGAAGAACTCACCTTGCGTGTGGAAAACGATATGGCTTCCGCCTATCGCTGGAGGCTTCCCGCCACATGGCGTTTCAAAGCGGGCGGCGATACCGTCGGCGCCGAAGTTACCGTGGTGGTAGGCAATACGCGCGGTGCGGTAAGCGTGGCTCCTTGGGGCGATCCTTCGGAAATGGGGTGCGACATCGCCTATCCGAATCCGCTCCGCACCATCGAATACATTCCGCGCTCTGTACCGCAAACTCCCGCATTTGCCGTTTCTTTCAACGGGCATCCTTGCGTGGGCAGCGTGGTAACCTATCAGTTGGAAAGTTCCGATGCGCTGGTAGTGCTCAATACGCCCGCCCGGTGGGAATTTCCCGCCGATTGGAAGGTGCAGGCCGCGTCTTCGGAACTCACCGAAGGGGCGAACATCTGGCCGGTAGGTAATTTCAGCTGCAGTGTCCTGGTGGGAAAAGACAGCGGCGAAGTGCGCGCCTATCAGTTGGACAGCTGCGGGAACCGTTTGGTTCGCGGCACCTTGCGTCAGAAGACGGTGGAACCCATCGATACGGCCAGAATCCAGGTGCGGGGCGATGAAAATGCCTGTCTTGACAGTACTGTTTTCCTTACCGTGGAAGCGCTCAACGATTACGCCCGTGCCGACGGATACAATCTGGAAGTGGTATATATGGGCGAAGACAAAACGCCGCTTCAGATCACTTTCCCCGGCAGGGACAGTTCCTATCTGGAAATCGTTTGCCGCAACCGTGATTCGGTGCGTCTGGTGTTTACGCCCAAAAACGGATATTGTGCACAGAACGCGCTACCGTTTGTGCATTACCTCATTACCGATACGGTGCCGAATATTCCCGGTATCATCACGGGCCCGGAAAGGATATGCGCCGACAACCGATACGAATTTGTTTTCCATATGGATCCGGACAAAGTGGGTATGTTCGATTCGGTAAGCTATACATGGAAAGTGCCGCATGATGGATGGCGCATCCTGTCGGGTCTGCACGATACCGCGGTAACGCTCTATTTCGACTCCTTGCCGTCGGCTCTGCCTGGGCAACGGACCGCCGATACGATAGCCTGTTATCCGCGGGCAGGTTGCGGTACGGCATTCCCCACGCTTTTTGTCGTTACCTTGCAGCCTCAGGATATCTTTGACGATTCGATTGTAGTCAGCAAGGAAAACCCTTGTCTGGGTACGGACATCGAAGTATGGTTGAAAAACAAAGACCGTTACGATACCGATACTATCCGTTTTGTGTGGAACACCCCGGCCGGTTGGCAGCGGCTCGACAACAACACCCTGCCGCAAACCGCTTATTCGGTACAGTACGACACGGCTTCCTATATTCAGGTCCGCTACCTGCGCAACAACGGTTGCGGATTGAGCCAGACGGTGCAGCGTCGGGTAAATGTAAAGGACAGCGCTTCCAAAGCGGTGTTTGACGGCATTCCTTATCCGTGTTACACCCGCAATGTGTATGAGGTGGCCATTGCGCCCGATCCGAATATCGACAGCATCGCCTGGATGCTGGCTCCTTCTGTGGTGGCTTCTGTCCATACCCGTCAGGGTTCGCGTATCGACAACGATTCGCTGTCCATCGACAACGCCGGCCATAGCACCGCCGCCATCGCTTTTGGGGTGCGTTCGTTCAATGAATGCGGTTCCCGGGATACGGTATTGACCGTTACCCCTGTTACCAGCACCACACCTTTCGACGATAATCTGCATGCGCCTCTTTTCTGCTTGTCCGATACGGGTTACGTGTACATCAATCTTTCGGCACAGCAACAGAAGGAGGGATTCTACTTCAGATGGAATTTCCCCGATTCCGCCTATCGTGTGGTGAATGCGACGGTGCCTGGTGATACGGTGGCCGTGATGGCCTATCTTTCCGATACTTCTTTGGCCGGTGCCACGCTGGTGTTGCAGTCGGGTAACGATTGCCGGGCGTTGGAAGACCAACAGATCGACCTGACCCCGTTCACCTATGCCATTTCCGCCGTTTCCGAATACGCCCGGGTGCATTACGGCCGCGATGCGGTGCGGATAGAGGTAAAGGAAACCACGGCAGGCGAGCTGGATGCTTTCACCTATCGCTGGATACCGGAAAACCGCCTCAATCCCAACGGTGTTCCCGATACTTCGTGGCGGCTTACGGGCAAGTTGGTGCAGGAGGAAGAGCTTTTCTTGGTGGAATCCCGTCAGAGAATGCGGACCGGAGAAGAGAACATGGCTTTCTATCTCCGTCAGGGACGATGCCGGGCGGTGGACTCTATCCGGATTGCCGTGGACAGTCTCTTTTCGCTTGTGGCGGCCCGCGACAATGCGGCCTGTATGGATATGGAGCAGGAACTGGCGGTGGAACCCCGTGGTGGAAATACGCAAGCGTATCATGTGCGTTGGTGGCGTTTCAACGGGGAGGATTGGGAAGAGATACCCGGTACGGCCGACAGTCTCCGGATCACCATAAGCGAGAGCGGGGAGGGTGATTATATGTATCGTGTTACGGGTTGGGACAGCACTTTTGTATATGCCGACACGCTGTATTTTTCCGATACCGATTTCGAGTTTGATACCGTTCCGGTATTGGTAACCTCTCATGCCGATACGGTCTTGCTGTATGTAAGCACGTATGCGCTGGATGTCCGGTTCGGCAATGTGGCCTCCGACCGCATCGAGATACCGGTGGGCAGCAGGGTGGAGATAGAAACGAGGGTGTATGACGGTACGGGCGCGTACCGCTATGCCTGGACGCCCGAAGATCTTATCATGCGGGTGGACAGCAGCAGCGGCAATATGAAGACTTTTGCCATTTTCCATGCCGACGAGTTGCGTCTTGTCGTAACGGATACGGCAAGCGGATGTGTGGCCGAACGTGTGATACGCGTTGAAATGGCGAAGGGAAGCGATATTCCGAATGTGATTACGCCCAACGGCGACGGTAAAAACGATATTTTCCTGAAAGGTGTTTCGGAACTGATTATCTATACCCGGTGGGGAGAGGAGATTTTCCACGACCTGACCGGCAGCGGTTGGGACGGCACCTATAAAGGAAAAACCGTGCGTCCGGGCGAGTATATGTATGTGGCCGGAGTAACGGATGAAAACGGTACAAAGCATGTTTTCAAAGGCGTTGTTACGGTAAAATATTAAACGGCGAGTTAAAAGTTTGATGATTGCGATGAAAAAGCATAAGAGCGGATATGTTTGGTTGACATGTGCTTTCTTGTTTTGTCTGTCTGTGGCCCTGTGGGCGCAGCAACCTCCGATGTCGGAATCGCAGAAGGAGATGCATCAGCAGATCCGGCAAGACAAGGCGATGAAAAAAGCCAGGGAGGAGATACGTTCGGCCGGCTACAAGGCTTCGGTACGCAAGCGTATGGAACTGGGCCGGGCGGCTTATGATCAGGAACAGTACGCCATTGCATTCGACCGTTATCTGCGGGCATACGAAAAAGAAAAGGATTCGGCCCGCCGGATACAGATCGAGTATGCGTTGGGGCAGTGTCAGCAAAGGCTCAACCACCCCAAGGCGGCGGCCATGTATTATTCCCGCATCTGGCGTTCGGGCTTGAGAGAGGCCGACTTTTTGCAGGCCTATACGGATGTGTTGTTTTCTCTTGGCGAATACAGTCAGGCCGAGCAGGTGTTGGCGCAACTTAAACAAACCGGTCGCAGCGGTTCGGTGGTGGATACCCGGGAAGAAAGTCTGTTGAACTATTACCAGCAGGCAACCCAGATGCAGGAAGCCTTCGGGCTTTTGCCCAAAGACCTGCATTATGACTCGGCCATCAATACCGCGTTTAGCGAATATGCGCCTTCCTTGACAGGCAACCACATGATCTTTTCTTCTTCCCGTCCCCAAGAAGGGCAGACGGTGGGCGATCCACGTACGGCGCAAGGCTATTCGCGCCTGTATTGGGCCGACTTCGATCCGGTGCGGAAAACTTGGACCAACTCCCGTCCTTTAACGGGCGATGTGGCGAATCTGGATGGGAACGTGGGGATCTTCAGTTACGATTCGGTGCGCAATATCGGTTATTTTACATGGAATCAGACCAGCAGCAGCGGTATTTACACCGTGCAGCAACAAGCCGATGGTTCTTGGGGCGGTTTGTCTCAGTTCAAGTTCAATTACAAGGAAGGGGAAAGCGATTTTTTGGGCGAAGTGGCCCATCCTTCCATCAGTCCCGACGGAAACCGCCTTTTGTTTATCTATAGGGATGAAGCCCGCAAGTCGGGTACCGATATCTGGTATGTGGAAAGGGTTGCGCCGTCGGCCGCTCCGGTATCGGGAAAGAGAAGACGGGTCGCCCCGCCTTCGGCACAGAAAAGTCAGGCTTCTTCTCGGCGTAAACAGGCACAATCAACGTTAGGACAGCCGGTTATTGTAAACTCCGAGTGGGGTGTTCCGGTCCGCTACGACCAACAAGTGAATACACCCGGAAGAGAGGCTTTTCCGCAATGGATCAACGACAGTATGTTTGTTTTTGCCTCCGATGGCCATGCGGGTCTGGGCGGTACGGATCTTTATCTGGCCGTGCTCGATTCTGCGGACAAGTCGAAAGTGAAGCGAGTGCATACTTTCCCCATGCCTATCAACTCTTCTTACGACGACAATACCCTTTTGCCCGATCTCAGGCACGGCAACCTGATTCTTTCCTCCAACCGCCATATCGGGTGGGGAAGAACCGACAATATCTTTTTGGTGCGGAAATGGGGAGTGAAATACAAGGTGGAAGGCCGCGTGGGGTGGTATAAACCCCGTATGGACAGCATCGCTCCGGCTTCGGCCCCCGCACTTGCACCGGTGCTTTCCGATTCAACCCTCGTCCTGTCCGACAGTCTTTCCGCCGTGGATTCGCTTACCGCCGTTTCATCCGACAGTCTTTCGGTTGTGCCGGAGCCCCGTGTGCCGGAGCCTGCATACGAATTTTTTCCGCTCAGGAACTATTACCTGATGGTGAAAAACAAGGAGAGCGGTTTCTATAAATCCGTATTGCCCGACAGTACGGGAAAATATTCCATTCCTTATCTGGAACCGGGTACTTACGAGTTTTCGATTTATTCCGAAGGCTTTGCCGATACCACCCGGCAGATTGTGCTGGAAAAAGACGGACATGTGTTGCCTATTCTGATTACCCGCGAGGTGGATTTTGTGATGCGTAGTAAAACGACACCCAAGAAGCCTGCGCCCAAACCTCTGCCTAAGAAAAAAGACACGATAAAGAAAGCCCCGGTGCGCAAACCGGCCGTGAAGAAAGATACGATTTCTTCTCCCAAATCCTTGATTTCGAACATCGACAAGAAGCGCAAGGAAATGAAGATGGGGCCCGACAAACGCACCGTTGACGATTATAAGCGCAGGATGAGCGATCCTTTGCGCCGTGCCAAACTTACGGTGCTTCCGCCCGATGCCAAATGTGAGGTGTGCGGAGAGAAACCCGAATGGAGGAGGAATGTGGGGGAAGATTTCTATGTAAAGGCGGGCGATGACAAGGCATTGATTACCCTGACCGACCAACAGGGGCATGTGTCGTATGTAGACTTGGCGCCCAATACGGCATACGGTATTCAGATACAGGTTACTTCCAACAGCAATCTGCCTTCGTTGCCCAACGGTATCTCCGAAAACGACATCCGCAAAAAAGTGGTTACCCGCGATTACATTCTTTTTGAATGCGTGCCGAAATTGTCGGAATTGAACGATGAGGTATATATCAACAACCTGTATTTCGACTTCGATAAGGAAGATTTGATAAAAGACGGTTCGCGGGAATTGGACCGTATGATCATCATCGCCATCAAGAATCCGCAGATGTATTTCCAGATAGAGGCCAATGCCGATGAACGGGGTTCGGACGAATACAATAAGAAACTTACCGACCGCCGTCTTAACACGATTACTTCCTATGTGGAGAAAAAGGGTATGGATATGCGTCGGATAAAGGGCATCTCTTACGGGGAATCCAATCCTTTGATACGGCATGCCAAAACAGAGGAGGAACATCGCCTGAACCGCCGTACCACTTTCCGTCTGATTAATCCCAAGGCGGTGAATGTGAAACGCGGCGATGCCACCTATCCGGTAGCCGAATTGGCCGCTCCTGTATCGGACAGGCCGGTATATATGGTGCAGGTGGGGGCTTTCCGCGTGCCTTTGGAGAATCCGTTAGACTACTATCAGGATATTGTCCGGAATAATCCCGATTTGAAAATGACTTACTATATGGATGCCGACGGATTGTATAAATACAATGTGGGCGGACATTTCAAGACCGTGGAACAGGCTAGGGCGGTTGTGAAACGATTGCTGGATCAAAACAGGGAATGTTATATATCTGTATTCTTCAAAGGGCAACGTATCACGGTTGCGGAAGCAACGGCGATTCTGAAACATGAGAAATAATGCAAAAGGGTAGAAACGGTCAGACGGCAAGGTGTAAGGAAGGGCCGGGAAAAAGCGGCTTGCAGGGAACAAGAATTTTGTTTTTGTCTGCCTGTCTGGTATTGTGTTGTTTGCCGTTGCGGGCGCAAAACAATTCCCCGATCTTTACCCAGCAGCTGTTCAGCCCTGTCAACTTCAATCCGGCGGCGGTGATGCAGAATCCCGTGGTGGAGGCCTCTCTCTACGGGCGTATGCAGTGGGTCGGCTTTAAGGGTGCGCCCAAAGACATCATGCTCAATGTTTCGGGGTATCTTCCCGAAATAAAGTCGGGCATCTCGGGTTCGGTGGTCGGCGAATCTTTCGGCCCGGCCTTGATGCTCAACGCCAAAGTGGGGTATTCCTACCACCTTCACATGGGGCGTAAAAACTACCTTACATTCGGTTTGAACGTAGGCTTCATCTTCAAGAGTTTCTCGGGCGACAGGCTGGTGTCGGAAGACGGCAGCGACCCCTATCTGGAATACGAAGACCTCAATGACGTGAAGCCGGATGTGGATTTCGGCCTGGTGTTCACGTTCAACAAGTTTCAATTCGGACTAAGCGCCAATCATCTTACCGCATGGGCCTACAATCGCCAAAAGGATTATTTTGCCCCGCAGGAAGCCTATTATGCCTTTGTGCGTTTCCAAGGCGATGTAAACGCCAAATTTGCGCTGGATCCTTATATCTGCGCGTATTATGCCAACGGATTCCTGAAGGCGGAGGCCGTTCTCAACTTCCGGTTTCTGGATCTTTTCTGGATTGGCGGCGGATACCGGTACAACGACGCGGTGGTGATGATGGCCGGGGTGAAGATAGGAAAAGTGTTCAGTTTGGGATACTCGTACGACCTCAGTATGGGATCATTGAGAAAATGGAATTCCGGTTCCCACGAAGTATTCTTATCTTTGAGGTTTGAAACGACCCGTAAGATAGGGGAGGTAACCGATACGCCGCTTATGTTCGAGTAGGTGGAACGGATATAAAAAAGGAGAAGAAATATGACAAAACAGGCAGAAAACGAGGCCTTGCAATCGTATAACATGCTGGGTTCGGGTACATCGGTAAGCGGAAAGCTCAACAGCAACGGCAATTTGCGCATCGATGGTTCTTTTGAGGGCGAGTTGTCCATAGAAGGCAAGTTGGTGATAGGAAGCACGGGCAGTGTTACCGGCAGCGTGCGTTGTGCGGCGGCCGAAATAGAAGGCAAGGTGAAAACCGATTCCATGACCGTGGCCGGTCTGCTTTCGCTCAAGAGCACGGCCGAGGTAGAGGGTGAGATTATGATAGAGAAGCTCTATATCGAGCAAGGGGCTGTGTTCAACGGCACCTGCAACATGACCCGTGAACGTGTGTGAGCGTGGTTTGAACAGGAAGATTCAAGAAGATTACAAATTAAACGGATATGAAAACAACAGTTTTTACCGACACTCATATCAAATTGGGTGCCAAGATGGAACCCTTTGCCGGTTACAATATGCCGGTGCAATATCAGGGCATTATCATCGAACACAACAATGTTCGTCAGAAAGTGGGCGTTTTCGACGTTTCGCATATGGGCGAGTTTTGGATTAAAGGCCCCAAGGCTTTCGCGCTTCTGCAGAAACTTACCACCAACGATGTGGCCGCCCTTTCCGACGGCAAGGTGCAATATACCACCGTGCCCAACGGCAGAGGCGGTATCGTGGACGATATGTTGGTGTACCGCGTGGATGAACAAACCTACATGGTGGTTCCCAATGCGGCCAATATCGACAAGGATTGGGCTTGGTTCGCCCAACATGCCGAGCAGATGGGCATGGAAGTGGGCAAGGAGCTCTACAACGCGTCGGATGAAATCTCCCAGTTGGCCGTTCAGGGTCCGTTGGCGCTGAAGGTAATGCAGAAACTTACCGACACACCGATTGAAGACATGGTTTACTATACGTTCAAGAAAGTGAACCTGGCCGGTGTAAAAGACGTTATCCTCAGTACCACCGGTTATACCGGAGCGGGCGGTTGCGAGATTTATTTCGCCAATGCCGACGGTAAGAAGATTTGGGACGCTGTTTTCGAGGCGGGTAAGGAATTCGGCATCATGCCTTGCGGTCTGGGATGCCGCGACACGCTTCGTCTTGAGATGGGTTTCTGTCTCTACGGACATGAAATCAACGATGAAACTTCGCCTATCGAAGCTGGTTTGGGCTGGATAACCAAGATGGTGCCGGGCAACGACTTTATAGACCGCGACAAAATGGAGAAACTCAAGGCCGAAGGCCTCAAACGCAAATTGGTGGGTTTCGAAATGGTGGATCGCGGTATCGCCCGTGCCGAATATCCTATCTGCGATGCAGAAGGAAATGTTATCGGTCATGTCTGCTCCGGTTCCCAGTCGCCTTCTTTGGGTAAAGCCATCGGAACGGGCTATGTGAAAACCGAATTCAGCAAAGCCGGTTCGGAAATCTACATCGATGTGCGCGGCCGGAAGCTTAAGGCTCAGGTAGTGAAGATTCCTTTCTACAAAGGCTGAGGCAGCTGATAGGTAGAATAAAAAGGAGCGGGAGGCCGGAAGGCCTTCCGCTCTTTTCGTTTAGGGGCAGGGCGTCCGGACCTTGTTTATTGGGCAAGATTCCGGTAGTGCATGTACCGTTCGTCGATTTTCCTTACAAAATCCACTGCCTGAAGGCCGTTGGCGTAGCCGTTGCGGGAAGCCGTGTCGCGATGGTATTCCGGCCGGGACTTAAGCTTCAGGTAAGTCTCCACGTTATCGTACCATCGGTTGGGATCGGCGCCGTATTTGGCGGCCAGACGGCGGGCATCCAGAATATGCCCCAGTCCTATGTTGTAGGCGGCCAATACGAAATAAACCTGTTCTTCTGCGGCAATTTCTTCGGGCAGGGAACGGTAAATGGCGCGGATGTACTTTACGCCCGCTTCAATCTGATCTTCGGCCGAAGAACGCACCGTGATGCCGTAACGGCGGGCGGTGGCCGGTATCATCTGCATCAGGCCGATGGCTCCTTTCTTGGAAACAAGATGGCTTTCGAACTGTGATTCCTGATATACCAAAGCGGCCAGCAACCGCCAGTCCCAAGGTATTTGCCTGCTGTGTTTCTTAAACAGTCTGTCGTAAGGTGAAATACTTCTGCCGTCCACCATCACCGGATTCATCCGGGTGGATTTCCGCTTGATGTCGAAGATAAACGCGCTGTCACTTTCATCCAGCAATCCCTCTTCGATCAACATTTCCCTTTGCGCCATCCTGCGCCGAAAGCTTACCGAATCCATTTTCGTGAAACCCGACTTTACACTGCGGACGGTTTTTTCCGGTGCGATCTCATAGTATTTGTGATAAAGATAGTCGACGGTGCCGGTGGCGGAGAGCGAGTCGATCCATCGGTTCACCAATTCTTGCAACGTATCGGCCTTGAGGTGCATGGCCCAGGCGATGGGTTGGACATGGTCGGATTGCAGGTGAAAGTCGATTTGCGGCCGGGTAAAGGCCCAATGGGCGGCTTTGTTGCAAGATACCAGACTATAGGAGAGTTTGCCTTGTGAAACGGCCTGTATCAATTCGTCTTCGGTTCTGGAACTGCGATGGATGCGGATGCGGCGGTTTTTGGGCAAGGGGAGGTTGTAGGCCAACAGGCTTTCTTCGAATACACTGTTTTTCCGAACCGAAACCTCTCTTTGCGAAAGCGCTTCCCAGCTATCCACATACACGGCCGAATCGCTCAGATAGGCCGGGGCAAGTTGCACCAAAGCCTGTTTTGAGTGATAGATGGGATGGGAGAAAGCGACTGAAAGCTGACGGCTCCGGGTAATGTTGAGATTGGAGGCGATGATATCCGTTTTACCCTCTTCCAGCATTTTCAATTGGGATGCGATGCTTTCTCCGGGCAGGATCACGAAGCGGCAACCTGTAAAGGCCGCAAAACTTTCAATCAGTTCCAGTTCGAATCCCATGGGTTGGCCGCGGTACAGAAAATAGTCGGCGGATCCGCTTTCGAGCGTTACATAAAGGCATTTTTCGTGTAGGAACCGGCAGAAACCGGTATTTTCCTGCGGTGCCTGTTCCTTGCAGGCACAGAACCAGGACAGCGTCACTGCCAGGATAAGGTATAAAAAACGCGGTTTCATGAAAGACAATCCAATGCGGCCGCATTCAGCCGTCCCTCCTGGGTAAAAAGGTCTTCAAGCCTGAAATCGGTTAAGTGATAGGTACGGATGCCTTCTTTCCGGGCGGCTTCCAGGTTTTCGGGACGGTCGTCGATAAAGAGGCATTCTTTTGCCGGTATACCGAGGGTTTGAAGCAGATGGCGGTAGATGGCGGGTTCGGGCTTGCTCATGTGCAGTTCGTGGGAAAGGAAGATATGGTGGAAGAGCGAAGAGAAAGGTTTCGGATAAGCCGGTTGCAGATGTTCCACATAACGGATGTGTAAATCGTTGGTGTTGCTCAGCAGGCTGCAGTTGTACCGTGTGCGTACTTTTTCGAGTAAAAGCAGATGAGCCAGGGGCAGTTCGGTAATCATCGAGTTCCAGATTTCCTTCAGTTCGAAAAAAGAAGGTTCGGATGGCGGCAACACAGGATTCTGCCTGCGTACGGCCTCTTGCAGAAAACCGAGGAAAGAATCGCTGTCTATCTGCCCTTTCTCGTATTGGAGGATGCGTGGAAGCAATGCTTCCCGGGTTTTCCTGTCGATAGGTTTTCCATCGGTGAATTTCCCCATACCGACCAGAGGTTTTTCAAAATCAATGCGGGCAATCACTCCGCCCAGGTCGAAGATAAGCGCGGAAATCGAATCTTGTCTGTTCATGGCCAACCGGGTTTCGATCCGGCTAAGATACGAACTTGTATAATCAAAGGCAATGTTTTACCTTTGCAACCGTTCTTCGGGTTTCGGCCCATGGAGAACCGGCCCCATAGCTCAGTCGGTTAGAGTAGGTGACTCATAATCATTTGGTCCTTGGTTCGAGCCCAAGTGGGGCCACAAACAAAAAGGCGATCGTTTTTCAACGACCGCCTTTTTTGTTTGCAAGCCGTTTCCGGTTTTATCGGAAACGGCTTGCTCTCCGAAGGTGTTAACACGTCTGGAATTACTTCGTCTTCACTTCCTTTTTCAGTTTTTCAACCAAAGCGGGAACCACCTTGTTGAGGTCGCCTACAATGCCCATGTCAGCCACTTCGAAGATAGGCGCGTATTTATCCTTGTTTACGGCGATGATAAGGTCGGAACCTTCCATACCGGCCAAGTGCTGGATGGCACCCGAGATACCGAGCGCGAAATATACGTCGGGACGCACCGTCTTGCCGGTCTGACCTACCTGACGGTTGTGTTCCATCACGCCGGCATCCACCATGGCGCGCGAAGAGGAAACTTCTCCGCCTAAGCAACCTGCCAGTTTCTGCAATTCGGCGAAGCCCTCCTTGCAACCTACGCCGCGACCGCCGGAAACCAGCACGCGGGCTTTGGTGATATCCACCAGGTTCTTCTGTTCTTTCACCACTTCCTTTACGCGAACGCGGAACTTGTCGCGCTTGAAGTCTACCTTGATATCTTCGATTTCGCCCTTGCGGTTGCTGTCGGCCGGGCGGGCCATCATCACGCCCGGACGTACCGTACTCATCTGAGGACGATGTTCGGTACACATGATGGTAGCCATCAGGTTGCCACCGAAAGCGGGACGGGTCATAAGCAGGTGCTTGCTTTCTTCATCGATGCCCAATTCGGTGCAGTCGGCGGTAAGACCGGTGTTCAGACGGGCCGAAACGCGGGGACCGAGGTCGCGGCCGATGGTGGTGGCGCCCAAAAGGATGATGCCGGGCTTCTTTTGTTCTACAATCGAAACGATAGCCTGGGCGTAGGGTTCGGTGGTATATATTTCCAGATCCTTGTCTTCAACCACCAACACGCGGTCGGCACCGTGTTCGATCAGCGATTTGGCTTCGCCCTTGATGCCGCTGCCCAACAGAATGGCGCATACTTCCTGACCCAGCGTGTCGGCCAAGTCACGCGCTTTTCCCAGCAATTCATAGGCTACAGTCTGAACTTTGCCTTCTCTTTGTTCGGCAAAGACATACACATTTTTATAAGCTGAAATATCCATTTTTACTGTTTTTTAAGGTTTACCCTTTAGCCTTAAAGACCGGGGCGCATTAAATGATGTACTTTTCTTTGAGTTTGTTGATGATGAGCTCGGCCGCTTCGGAAGCATCCACTTCGAATACTTTTCCGGCCGTTTTGGCACCCTTTGTAAAGGATTTCTTTACCCGGGTGGGCGATCCGTTCAAACCCAACGTGGCAGGATCGGCTTTCACCGTGTCGGCGCTCCAGATTTCCACTTCCTTGTCGAAAGCGGTAACGATGCCCGATACCGACATATAGCGGGCCTTGTTGGCCGATGCCAAAACGGTGAGCAGACAAGGGGTCTCCACCTGCCAGATCTGATAACCTTCTTCGGTTTGTTTGCGGATATCGAGGGTCTTCTTACCGTCGTATTTCAATCCTTCCACGTAGCTTACCTGCGGCAAATCCAGCAATTCGGCTATTTCGGGACCCACCTGGGCGGTGTCCCCGTCGATGGCCTGACGGCCGGCGATGATAAGGTCGTAGTCCAATTGTCTGAGGGCGGCCGAAAGGGCGTGGCTGGTAGCCAAGGTATCGGCGCCGGCAAATTTACGGTCGGTAAGCAGAATGGCGCGGTCGGCGCCCATGGCGAAAGCTTCGCGCAGAATGGCGTCGGCCTGAGGAGGTCCCATGGTGATAACCGTAACGTGGGCGCCGTACTGATCTTTAAGTTGGAGAGCCAGTTCGAGACCGCCTTTGTCATCGGGGTTCATAATGCTGGGAACGCCGTCTCTGATAAGGGTTCCTTTTACCGGATCAAGCTTGATTTCGGTTGTGTCCGGCACTTGTTTGATACAAACTACTATATTCATCTTTTTTTTGTTTCTCAAAAAAAATCTGATTTTTTCTTCGTTCGGCATAGTCAAAGCAAGCTTTGCCTCTGCTCTCACTTATCGAAAAAATTCGTTTCTTTTCTCTGGTTAATAATCGATTTACTTAAACAGTTTGCCGGCGATCACCATGCGTTGAACCTCCGAAGTGCCTTCGTAGATTTCAGTAATCTTGGCATCGCGCATCATGCGTTCCACCGGATATTCGCGGGTATAACCGTAACCGCCGTGGAACTGAACAGCCTTGGTGGTTACTTCCATGGCGGTTTCGGCGGCGAAAAGCTTGCACATGGCCGCATCCACCGAGAAAGGCAGGTGCATGTCTTTCTTATAGGCCGCGCTGCGGACCAACAGACGGGCGGCCTGAACCTTGGTCTCAAGGTCGGCCATCTGGAACTGGGTGTTCTGGAACTTGGAGATGGGTTTGCCGAACTGTTTACGTTCCTTGGTGTATTTGACCGTTTCGTCCATGGCACCTTGGGCGATACCTACGGCTTGGGAAGCGATGCCGATACGGCCGCCGTCGAGGGTCTTCATGGCTACGGCGAAACCGCCGCCAATCTTGCCCAACACGTTTTCCTTGGGAACACGCACGTTTTCGAAAATCAATTCGGCAGTGGCCGAACCACGGATCCCCAGTTTGAGCTCCTTCTTGCCGATGCTGAAACCGGGCATGCCCTTTTCAACGATAAAAGTGGTGATGCCTTTTACGCCCTGGCTCTTGTCGGTCATGGCAGCCACCACGAAAACGTGAGCGTAATTGGCGTTGGTGATGAATATTTTAGAACCGTTGAGAATGTAGCTGTCTCCGTCTTCCACGGCCATGGTCTGCTGGGCGGCGGCATCGGTACCGGCATTGGGCTCGGTAAGACCGAAAGCGCCGATCCATTCGCCGGAAGCCAATTTGGGAAGATATTTCTTTTTCTGTTCTTCCGTTCCGTGTTCTAGAATGGGGGCGCAGCACAAGGAAGTGTGGGCGGAAACCACAACCCCGGTGGTGGCGCACACGCGGGAAAGTTCTTCCACGGCCATGCTGTACATTTGGTTGGTGGCACCGGCTCCGCCGTACTCGGTGGGAATGGGAATACCCATAATGCCCAGTTTGGCCATCTTGGCTACGGTTTCTTCCGGAAATCTTTCCTGCTCGTCAATTTCGGCAGCCAAAGGCTTCACTTCCTTTTCTGCAAATTCTCTGATCATCTGCAAGAAAAGTTCTTCTTGTTTTGTGATACTAAAGTCCATGGTTTATTTGTTAAATGTTTATTTTACAAAATATTAAAAACGTTCTCCCACGCGTCGGCCAGGCCTCCCGCCTCCACCGGACACAATACGGCGAACAAACCTCAAAGATACGAAAAGCCGAGCGCAGAAGCAAACCTTGGTTTGATTCTGCCGAGGCCGGAGTATCTTCGGCGCCAGCAAAAGATACGAAAAGCCGAGCGCAGAAGCAAATCTCGGTTTGATTCTGCGCCAGGCCGGAGTATCTTCGGCGCCAGCAAAAGATACGAAAAGCTCCCGGTTCCCGGTATGGAAACTTTTAAGCCTGCCTCTTTGGCTGTTCCCTGATCCATCCGGCTACTTTGCGGGCGCTTTCTTCGATACCGAAGAGGGAGGTGTCGATGCAGAGGTGATAGGAGTCGGCTTGCCCCCAGATTTTGTCTGTGTAGAAGTTGTAATAGGCCGCCCGCGTCTTGTCGGTTTTCTCTATTTGCTGACGTATGGCTTCCAGAGAAGGGGCTTTTTCCGTAGGAGCTTCCTCTTTCTTGCGCTTCAGGAGCCGTTCGATGCGGAATTCGATCGGGGCATGCACGAAGATGTTGAAACAGGCGGGGTCTTCCCGGAGGATATAGTCGGTGCATCGGCCCACGAAAATGCAGTTGTTTTCTTTGGCCAGGCGTTGCACGGTGTGATAGTGGATTTCAAAGAGGGCGTCGTTGCTCAAGCCGTTGAAACCGGGTTCGCCCCAAAAGGGGAAACGCGAATACCATAACTTCTGCGGCTTCTCGTCGGCGTGTTCAAAGCAATCCTTGCAGATGCCGCTGTCTTTCGACGCTTCGTGGATAAGTTCCTTGTCGTAGAACTTCAAGTCCAGCATCTGGGCAAGATATTGCGCCATACGGCGGCCGCCGGAGCCCATCTGCCGCCCTAAGTTGATGATCAATCTATCGTTCATGGTTTTGGTTTTTGGTGATTCTTTTTACAAGGCGCACGGCTTCCCCTATCCACAATACAAGCGAGGAGGCGAGGATGATCGCTGTCCAGTCGAAAAGCGAAATACCCTGAACGCTGAACATTTCGCCGCCTATGTTCACAATCGCTATCTGTCCGAGGAGGATAAGCAGGCTGATGGCCAGAAATCCTTTGGCTGTTCCTCCCAGATGGGAGAATGCCGATCGGGCGGTCATGAAAGCTTTGGCGTTGAACATGTTCCATAGCTGCAACATAACGAAGAAAGTGAAGAACAGCGTTCGTTCGTAGCGGGTAAGGTCTGTTTGGGCAGTTTCTCCGAAACGGAAAAAATCCCTGCCGTAATTGTAAAGCGAGAATTGGCGAAGGCTTTCGATATCTTCGTATTTCAGATACTGCATAAAGCCGAAAAGCACGGCAAGAAGTAGCAAGCCGACACCGAAGATGCGCCCTGCCATCGGGGCGGTGAGGATGTGCGCGTTTACTTTCCGGGGCTTGTCTTGCATCACTTTAGCGTCGGGCGGAAGAGAGGCCAGGGCCATGGCGGCGAAGGTGTCCATAATCAGGTTTACCCACAGCATCTGGGTGATGGTGAGCGGGGAGGAACTTCCCGAAAAAGCACCGATCAGCACCACCAGACTGGCGATGAGGCTGACGGTGAGTTGAAAAAGAATGAACCGCTGGATGTTGCGATACAGGGAACGGCCCCACATCACGGCCGAGACGATGCTACCGAAACGGTTGTCCATGATGGTGATATCGCTGGCCTCTTTTGCCACCGAGGTGCCGTCGCCCATCGAAAGCCCCACTTGGGCGGCGTTCAGGGCGGGGGCGTCGTTGGTGCCGTCGCCGGTTACGGCCACTACCTGGCCTTGCGCCTGCAAAAGTTTCACGAGGCGTTCCTTGTCGCCGGGGCGTGCGCGGGCAATGATTTTTAGCCCCATGATGCGTTTTTGGAGTTCGCTGTCGGATAAGGCGGCGAACTCGGGGCCGGTAATGCGGTCGGTGTCTTTGCAGTTGGGCGTCCACAGACCTATCTGTGTGGCGATTTCGGTGGCAGTGGCCGGTGTGTCGCCCGTTACGATCTTAACATCGATGCCGGCATCGGCACAGGATTGAATGGCGAAGGGAACATCCTCGCGCACGGGGTCGGAAATGCCGGCAAATCCGAGAAAGGTAAGCGCAAGATCAGCCCGTAGTTTTCCGTTTTCAAAGCAGGACGTACCGGTATCGAGTTCGGCATAGGCGAACCCCAAGGTACGCATGGCTTTGCTTTGGTATTCGAGCAGATTTTTCTCGATATAGGCTTTCCATCCGGTTACGCTTTCGTCATTGCCGTTGAATCTGACCCGGGTGCAGTGTTCCAGCACGATTTCCGGCGCCCCTTTCACATAAAGGATATGCTTGCCTTCGAACAAGGCCGAAGCCACCTTGGTGGCCATGTATTTACGTTCGGTGGAAAAGGTGAGTTGCTCTTCCATTCCGGCATTGTGGCGGATTTCGGCATAGTCTATGCCTTTTTCTTCAAGCCAAAGCAGCAAGGCGCCTTCGGTAGGATTGCCCACCACCTTGGGGTTCGCCTCTGTTTTGTCCAGAAACGCGGTGGTATTGCAGCAAATGGATTCCTTGATCAGTTTTCCGGCATCATCGTTGCCTAATGTCCATGCTCCTTCATCCTTATCGCCGGCTACCAAAAATTGTGTGCGGCTCACCCGCATCTGATTGCGGGTAAGCGTGCCTGTCTTGTCGGTGCAAATCACCGTGCAGGCACCCATGGTTTCGCAGGCGTGCATCTTTCTCACCAGATTGTGCGATTCCAGCATCCGCTTCATGCTGAGGGCCAGCGAAAGCACCACACTCATCGGCAGACCTTCGGGAATGGTGGCCACCACTACGGCTACGGCCAACATAAAGGTGTTGAGAATCTCGGACGCTACCTGAATCCAAGACATTTCGGTCGAGGAGGTAAAGAGCATCAGCATACGGCCGGCCACTATCAGAAGGGCCATGGTATAACTTGCCCATGTGATGATGCGGCTGAGTTTTTCAAGCTGGAGGTTAAGGGGCGTCTTTACATCGTTTTCGATTTGCGCCCCGGTATATACCTTGCCGTATTCGGTGGCGTCTCCCACCGTATCCACTTCCATTGTGCCGTAACCTTCGGACACGGTGGTGCCTCTCAGCACGCGGTTGCCGGGATAGGTGGCTTCGGGATCGAGTTCTTCAGCACGGGCGGTTTTGGAAACAATCGGTTCTCCTGTAAGCGAGGATTCGTTTACCTGCATGGCCACCGCTTGCAGCAGCTTACCGTCGGCCGGCACTTCATTGCCGGTTTCCAGCAGCACGATGTCGCCCACTACCAGTTCCCGTCGGGATATTTCCCTGACGTTCCCGTTGCGGATCACCTTCACTTCCACCTCGTCGTTTACCTGATTGAGAATGTCGAACTTCTTGCCGGCCTTCTGCTCAAAGTAAAATCCTACGCCGGTGGCCAGTAGAATGGCCACCAGAATACCTGCGGGTTCCAGAAACACGCCGGCCGTTTCCTCTCCGCAAAGAAACTGGTAGCAGGATACCGATATGGAGAGACCGAGGGCAACGAGCAGAACCCGTATAATGGGATCGGAGAATTTTTCCAGAAACAGTTTCCATGCAGGTTTTTTCTCAGGAGGGGTAAGGATATTGGCTCCATGTTGTTGACGGCTTTGCAACACTTGCTGTTCCGAAAGCCCGTTTTGGGGAAAAATCGATTCCATGCCGGTAGGTTATGAACTGTGTTTTTATCGTGTTTGCCAAGTTAACGGTTTATGCCTGCTCCTTGCTTGCTTTCAGCCGCAGTTTGAAACAGGCTCCTTTTCCGGGTTGGCTTTCCACATGTAGGCTTCCGTGCATGCTTTCAGCCAGACGTCGGCAGATGGCAAGTCCCAGTCCGCTTCCCGTGGAACGGGTGGTGAAATGAGGCTCGAAGATGCGCTCCAGCTTTTGGGGGGCTATGCCGGGGCCGTTGTCGTTTACGTAGATGAGGATTTCTTTTTCCGTGCTTTTTTCCAGTCCTAGACAAACGAAAGATTTTTCTGCGTTCGGCGGCATTTCTTCAAGGGCTTGTACGGCATTGCGGACAAGGTTTATCAGGATCTGTCCGGCAAAACCGGGATCGGCTTCCACTTTCCAGGATTTTCCCTCATCGGGAATCCGGGTTCTGAATTCGATGGTTTCGGAAGCCTTGAAGAGATTGACGGTGTTCAGGATTATCTGTGCGGCTGAAACGCTTTGCAGTTGGGGGCGTTGCCATTGGGAAAATTTGGAAAAGGTTCCCGCGATTTCGGCCAGACGGTCTATCTGTTCGGTAAGCAAGACCGTAAACTTATCCAGACGTTCGGAAAAGTCTTCCTTCCCGTCTTTGTAGGCGCGTTGCAGTTGTTGCACTTGCAGTTTCATCGGAGTAAGCGGATTCTTGATTTCGTGCGCTATCTGCCGTGCCATTTCGCTCCATGCGTTTTCCCGCTCGGATTCGGCCAGTTTTCTTGAACTGGATTCCAATTCATCCACCAAGGTATTGTATTGACGGATCAGTCCGCCGATTTCATCATTGCTTTTCCACGAAAGATGTTCGTTTTTATGGGTAAGTCTGATGCGGGCCACCATGCCGGTTACCAATGAAAGAGGACGTGTGATGCGGCGGGCCAGCAGGGAGGTGATGATGAAGGTAAGCAGGCTGAAAAGCACCGCGATATTGAGATAAGTGCCCAGAAAACGGTTCATGCCGCTTCGCTGTTCGTCTGTCCGCATATAATAGGGGATACAGAAAAAGCCTGTTATTTCATTGTATTCGTTTCGCAAAGGAGCGAACGCCACCCAGGCGGAGGAGCCTTCTTCAAGTTTCCGGCGTTCAATCGTCAGGTGGCTCTGTTCTTCCAACATCCGGGCGATGATGTGTTGTTCCAGGCTGTCGCTGATGATCCGCTGTCCGGAAGAACCGGCCGCCAGTTTGCCTGCGGGAGAATAAAGATAAATGTCGTTGCGGAAAAGTTCGGCCAGATGTTGCACGTCGTTCCGCAACGCCTCTTGGATGCTGTCGCTGCCGGAGGAATTCCAGAGGCTGTCGGCGTGCATGTCTCCGTAGCGGTTTTCCATTTCGGCCAGTATGGCCAGACTTTGTTGCCGCAATACCTTGAGGTTTTCGTTTTGGTTGATTTGGCGTATAAAGACGATGCCGGCAATGCCGAATACGGCAAACACAAACAAAATCAGCATAAAGATGCCGATGCGGAGCTGGCGGGCGTAAGTGCCGGCCGTTCCTAGGAAATTTTTATCGAAAATGGCCAGAATGACAAATCCCGACAAGCCGAAAAGCAGGAAGAAAAACGAGAAACAATACAGCAAGTCGGTAGGATTGGTTTCGGGTGTGCTTACAATCAGGAACCGTTGATCGGGCAGGGGATAAATCAGATGGCTGAAATGATGCCGGGTGATAAAATAGAGCGAGTCGTGTCTGAATTTGGCCAGGCTGAGCGGATAGATGAAACTTCCGTTGTGGCTCCAAAGGTTGTTTTGGGAATAAAAGGCATAAGAATAGAAAGACGGTAGCCTGAGGCCTTCTCCGCACGGTCGGTCTGAAAATTTTTTACGGCCCAATTCCACGTTTGCCAGCAAGGAATCCTCGCCAACCACAAGCCAGGTACGGTAAAGATAGGCGTAATACTCCACGCCGTAGTCCATTGCCGTAAGCCCTTCCACATCGGTAGGGGTTCCGGTCTGGGCTTTTTGATCAAAGAAAAAGCGGCAGTCTTCCGGTTCTTTCTCCACCAGAAGTTCTTCTTCGGGCTCGCAGAACGTAAAGAAATACCGGTATTCGGGAAAACTTGGCGAAAACAGGTTTTTTTGCAGAAACAGAGAAAGCGAGTCCCGGTGGATATCGGAAAGGTGATTACATGCGATATCTTCGGAGAAGGAAAGATCGGAGCTGGCGGAAAGATGTCCGGCGAAGCGGTGCTCGGCGGCCGTATCTCGGTTGAAGGCGATTTTTTGGGCCCATTGCAGGCTGTTTTCACGCTCTTGGCGGATGCCGTTCTCATAGCAGAAACCCGCACAGGCCAAGCTGTAAACGCTGAGAAAGAGAATACGAAACACCCCCTTTCCGATACGGCGCGACTTGGTGTGGGCCGTTCGGTTCGGCAAAAAAAGCTTTTCAATAAGAAAAAGCAGGGCTGCGCCTGCCAAAAACAACATCCCTATGTACGATATAGGCATGTCGGCTAAGAAAAAGGGCATTCTTTTGTTTTTTCTTCTTTGGCGGGGCGGCAACCGAGATTGTTCCGGCGTTTATTCTTTGTCTTTGCAACAAAACTCGGTTAACACGCCGTGGGTCGATTTGGGGTGTAAAAAGCCGATGTTGAGGTTTTCGGCACCTTTTCGGGGCGCTTTGTCGATAAGCTGAATGCCTTTCTGAGCGGCCTCGTCAAGGGCTGTCTGCGTATCTTCCATTGCAAAAGCGATATGGTGGATGCCTTCCCCTTTCTTTTCCACGAATTTGCCGATGGGTCCTTCAGGATCGGTGGATTCCAGAAGTTCGATCTTAACCTCGCCTACCTTGAAGAAGGCTGTTTTTACCTTTTGGTCTTTTACTTCTTCGATATTGTAGCATTTCAATCCCAATACTTCTTCGTAGTAGCGGATGGATTCTTCGAGGTTTTTGACGGCAATGCCGAGGTGTTCGATCTGAGTTGGTTTCATGATGTTTCTTTTAACTGACCGTTAGGGTTTCAACCGTTGGTTGAAGATGGGTGCAAAGTTACATCTTTTGTTTCAATCTTAGGGTTTTTCGCGGGCGATGCCCTGGCATGTTGGGGACGGTTGCCACCGTTGGGGGACGCCTTTTTTCTCTTTCTTGGACCGCCAAGAAAGAGAAGAA
>CAMWNM010000008.1 GCA_947175635.1 uncultured Bacteroidales bacterium
TGGTAGGCTTTGTTCGGCTAAGAAAGCGGAGCCTGCGGCACGTGTTGAGTGCGAGTGCGCTTCGCTGTCGCACGGGGATGGAGGGTTCGAAAGGAGGCGTAAAAAAAGAGCGTTACCGCTACAGAGCTGGTAAGAACTAGCTTTGTAGCGGTAACGCTCTCTTCTTTAGGTTTACTTAATACATTTCCGTGATATCCCAGACAAAAGCCCTGATACCGTTCTCCTTGTTGATTTCATCCAACTGTTTGATGTATTTCAGGAGAATGGGCACCATAGCCGGTTCCACGATAGTCATGGTGGCTGAGTTCATTTCGGGCCAGGTGTGACTGCCCATGCGGGGTTCGCCGGTATGAGTGCCGGCGCCGTTTACGATAGGCCACTGGGTGAAACCTTTTATGTTGAGCTGCTTGAGTATGTAATCCACACGCTCGGTGAGGGCTTGGTTATAGGCTATAAAAACTGCTTTTTTCATCGCTGAATCTTATTGAACGGAGAGGCTGTTCGTGGTAGTTCGTCAGCCTCTCCGGAGATTAATTATTGCGTTACCTGCGGAAGTTCCTTGGGATCGAAGCCGGCCATAAAGGTGTATTGCTTGGCGATGGCCGTGCGCTTGTTGCGGTTTCCGCTTTTATTGGTGGCCGCATAGATGGCAGGTACGATCATCAAGGTAATCAAGGTAGAGAATATCATCCCCCCGATTACCGCTATACCCATAGGCCGCCAGGTTTCAGAGCCCTCACCCATGCTGAGAGCCATAGGACACATACCGAGAATGGTGGTCAGAGAGGTCATCAATACCGGGCGCAGACGGGAACGGCATGCTTTGGCGATGGCTTCGTAAAGAGGCACGCCGCGTTCGCGCAAAAGATTGATGAAGTCGATGAGCACGATACCGTTTTTGGTTACGATACCTACCAGCAACACCGCACCCAAGGCCGCCACGATACTCAAGGGCGTGTTGGTGAGCAGCAAAGCCAGGATCACGCCGGTAAAGGCGAAGGGAATGGCCATCATGATGATGAACGGCATCTTGAAACTTTCAAACTGGGCGGCCATCACGATATACACCAACATCAGCGAAAGCAAGAGCAAGAGGGTAAGCGAGCCGAAAGATTCCTGCTGGTCTTCGTAGCTTCCGCCGATATAGAAGGTAACGTCGCTCGGCACATCCTCGATACCGTCGATAATCTTCTGGGCTTCGGCGGCTATCGCACCCATAGGCACACCGGCGGCCGGAGAAATGCTTACTTTCAGGTAGCGTTGCTTGCTTTTTCTTTCGATATTGGGCGGCGAATAAAATTCGCGGATGGTACCGAGTTCTTTCAACCGTATTTTTTGGCCGTTTCCGTCGGGAATAAGGAAATTTTCGATATCGGTAAGCGAAGATCGGTATTGTTCATCCAACCGCACGATGATATCGTATTCTTCCCCGTCTTCCTTGAACTTGCTGTTACGGAAACCGTAGATGCGGTTTCTCATATACATCCCCACCTGCGAAGTGGTGAGATTGTGGCGGGCCAGTTTGTCTTGGTCAAGAAGAATCTGGAACTCCGACTTGTCGTCGTCGCGGCTGATTTTAACGTCGCCCACGCCGGGAGCGGCCAAAGCCTGACGGGAAATGTACTGGGCCAGATTACCGGTGGTATTGAAGTCGTGTCCGATGATTTCCACATCCACCGTATTGCTTCCCATACCTCCGCCTCCGGAGGTGGAAGTGGAAACGGTGTATTCCAACACGTCGGGGAAACTTTTGAGAATGCCGCGGATCTGGTCGGCGATTTCAAATACGCTGCGGTCGCGGTCGGCCATATCCACGGTACGGATCCTCATATTGAGAATGTTGTTTCCCGTGGTGTTCATCATGGAGGCGAAAGAAGCCTCTTCTTCACTGCCGTAGGAAAGGTTGAGCACCGTTATTTCGGGTACGTTGGCGCGTATGGCCGAGTCGATAAGCAAAGACACACGCTTGGTTTCTTCCACTCTCTGTCCGGACTGCATCTTTACAAAAGCGGTGAGAGAGCTTTGGTCGTTTTGCGGCATGAAGTCGGTTTTGATAAAGCGGGCCAGCATCATGGAGCCGACAAAGAGGGCAAGCATCCCGCAAATGGTTACGGCTTTGTGGCGCAGAATCCAGTTGATGATCCTTTCGTAGAATGCATCCAGCCTGTCCAATGCACGGGAGGAGATGGCATAGAAAGAATGCTTCTTCAGTTTGGTCTTGTCGTGCAGCTTCAGCAACTGGGAGCAAAGCATGGGGGTAAGCGAGATGGCTGTTGCCGTGGAGGTACATACGGTGATGCAGACAATCCATCCCAATTGCTTGAACAGAATACCCGTCATGCCGGTCACCATGGTAAGGGGGAAGAATACGGCCACGGTAACAAGCGTGGTTACGATAACCGAAAGCCATACTTCGTTGGTTCCGTATTTGGCCGCTTCCCGGGGACGGCTGCCGCGGTCAATATGCTTGGTTACGTTCTCCAGTACCACAATGGCATCGTCCACCACCATACCGATGGCGATGGAGAGGGAGGAAAGCGATATGATATTGAGCGATTCTCCGGTGGCGAACAGGTAGATGAAAGCCACGATAAGGGAGATGGGGATGGTGAGGGCCACGATAAAGGTGGCGCGCCATCTGCCCAGGAAAAGGAATACCACAATCACCACAAACAGCAAGGCATAGAGCAGGGTCTGTTGCAGGTTGTTGATGGATTGCACGATAAAATCGGAGTTGTCGCTGATGATCTGGAATTTGATATCGGTAGGCATCTCTTTTTGGGCGAGGACCAGTTGCTTTTTGGCTTCTTTGGCCACGGCAACCGCGTTGGCATCGGTCTGCTTGGTGATAAGCAATACCCCGCCGTTTCCTCGGTTGATGGATTGTTCGAGTGTGATATCTTTAATTGTATCCCGTATCTTGGCCACATCATGGAGGTAAATCGTGCGGTCGTTCATCGTACCGATAACGATGTTCTTGATTTCATCGCTTTCCTCAAATTCGCCCTCCACGCGCAGACTGTAGTCCATCAGGCCCATCTTTACATTCCCGGCAGAAACGTCTATGTTTTCGGCCAGAATCTTATTCCCTATCTGTTCCACGGTAAGGTGGTAGGCGTCCAGCTGATTGGGATCCAGATCCACGTAAACCACACGCTCGGGTGCACCGGCAAGCGTTACCGACGCGATACCGTCCACACGGTTCAGCCGGGTAATGAGTTTGTCGTCGATAATCTTGTCCAGACCCGAATAGGATTCTTCGGCCGTTACGGCATAAATCAGAATGGGCATCATGGAGGTGTTGAACCGCATGATGGTGGGGCGGTCTATATCATCGGGCAGATTCTGCATCGCCTTGTCAACCGCATCCCGCACATCATTGGAAGCCTCGTCGAGGTTCACTTCCCATTCGAATTCAAGGGAGATGACAGAAAGGTTGTCGTAAGAAATGGAAGAAAGTTCCTTGAGATCATCCACGGAGTTAAGTTGATCTTCAAGGATTTTTGTAACGTTTTCCTCTATATCGGCGGCATCGGCGCCGGGGTAGGTGGCCATTACCGTGATATAGGGAGGATCCATTTTGGGGTATTGGTCTACCGGTAGCTGGAAGTAGGCGGCAATACCCAGCACCAAGACGGCCGTGAAGATCATCAAGGTGGAAATGGGCTTGTTTACGGCAGTTGTGAATATACTCATCTTGTCTGTTCTTTAAGGATGAAAGGAAAGAAACTTATCGGATGATTTCCAGCGGTGAGCCGTCAATCAATTTACCTTGTCCCACTACAACCAGTTCATCACCTTCCTGAATGTCAGGGGAGATGATTTCAACCAGGTCTTCAAAGCGTTTTCCTATGGTTATATTTACCCGTTTGGCTTTTCCGTTGCGGTTGATGAAAGCGTAGCGGTCGTTGGAGCCTTGCAGCTTGAGGATGGCCAGTGCCGGCGCCACCACGGTTTCGGTCTGGTTGATGTCGAATTCAAGGGTGGCGTACATACCCGGGCGAAGTTCCTCTTTGGCGTTTGGAATATGCACTTCTACCGAAAAGGTGCGCGAAATGGGGTCTATGGTGGGGTAAACGATCTGTATCTTGCCGTCGAATACCCGGTTGGGGAAGAGGGCGCATTTGAGCGATACATGGCCGCCTTCCTTCACTTGCAGGAAGTATTGTTCGGAAAGGTTCACATAGGCCTTGAGCGGATCGATTTTCTCGATGGCGATAATCGAGGGTTTGGAAGCGCCTCCGAACGCGCCTCCGGTGTACATTTCTCCGTCTTCGAAGTATTTTCCGGTTACGATGCCGTCGAAAGGTGCGTTCATCGTGGTGTTTTCACGCAGAAATTCCAGATTGGCCTTGGAAACCTCGTATTGAGTGGTTGCCTGATCGTAGGCCTGTTGACTGATACTGTTGGTCTTTTTAAGTTTTACGGCGCGGTCGTATTCGGTTTTTATGTTTTCAAACTGGGCTTCGGCTGTGCGCAGCTGGGTCTTGTCCATTTCCACCAGCAGCTGGCCTTTCTTCACACGATCGCCTACCTCCACATAAATCTTTTGAATGCGGCCCGCATTGGCAGGAGCGTAAAACACCTGTTCGTCGGCCTGTAGATTGGCCGAGTAATCCAGCGTGCGCGAAACGCTTCTTTTTTCCAGTTTCTGCACCTTGACCGGAATTTTTTCTTCTTGCACGTTTTCGGTGCTTGTTTTGGAACCGCAGGAGGTGAGGAGCGCCACGGCGGTGATTCCCAGTAATGTTTTCTTTATCATTTTTCTTTCGTTTTTTCTTGATGGTTCGTAACAATGTTTTTTAAAGAAAGTTGCCTAGCCGGTTCCCGTCTTACGGCAGTTCGTTGTAGAGTTTCAGCAATTCGGTCTGGGCTTGCAGCAGATCAAGGCAGGCGGTGGTGTAGTTGTTGGCCGCTCCAAGATAATTGTTGTTGGCTTGGGTGAGATCCAGACTCGAAATGGCCCCCACTTCGTATTTTGCCTGATAGTGTCCGAGCACGCTTTTGGCCACTTCCATATTTTCCTGTTGTAGTTTGAAGTTTTCGGAAGCGTTTTGGAGATTGTATTTATATTGGGCCTCCTGCAAGTGCAACTGGTCTTCCAAAAGGCTCTTGTTGAGCCGTACCTGTTGCAAGGATATTTTGGCCTGATTGATTTGGGAGGCCCGCTGCAAACCGGCGAAGATGGGCACGTTCAATGAAATGGAGGCGGTGTGGGGAATATTCATGAAGCCTCCTTTGATAATCTGATATTGATAGTTGTAACTTGCGCTGAGGGTGGGTACGCAGGCCAGGTAAGCGGAAGTGAGCGACTTGCGTTGCAGTTCTTCCTGCGTCAGCATCGCCTGATAGTCGAGGTTTTCGTTTACGTCAAGGTCTTTGAAGGCCCATTGGGCAAACACCTCCACGCGCAGAAAGCGGTCGAGGGGTTCGGTAAGCACGATGGGAGTGCCGGCCTGAAGCCCGAGTTGGATGCGGAGCAGATTGTAGTTTACATCCACGGTGCGTTCCATGGCCAGTTTGCTGTTTTTGAGTTGGCCCACTGTAATGCGGAGTTGGTCCACATCGGTGATTTCGAGGCTTCCTACGTTGTACAGATTTTGGGTATGTTGCAGAATCTCTTCCATGTTCTTGAGATTTTCATCCAAAATCTCAAGCAGGTGTTCGCATACCAATACCGTATAGTAGGAATTGTATACCGTGCCTTTTATTTCCAGTTCAGTGATATCTGCCTGCTGTTCCATCAGCGTTTTGGCGATTTTGGAAGTTTGGATGCCCACAATCCATTGACCGCTGAACACCCATTGGGCGGAGGCGACAAGGTTCAGGTTGTCGTCCATTTTGATGGTCATGCCCTGCATATTTCCCAGAGCCATTTCCTGCCCGAAATTGGTGGAATAGCTGATGTTTCCGTTGATTTGCGGAATACCTGCCGAGATGGCTTCCGTTATTTTCTTTTTCTGCAGTTCCACATCCAGGCGCGACGACTTGAGGGTCTTGTTGTGTTCGATGGCAAACTCCACCGCCTCTTCCAGGCTCAGGCGTTGTGTTTCGCCAACCGCCTCGTCTTCTGGCTTGTCTTTTGTGCGCTGTACCACAACCTCCTCCTGAACGGAAGGCATGGCCACGGCTTGCCACAGCGTTCCCCCTGTCAACAGGGCCAGGCCGAGAATGATGTTTTTCCTTTTCATATTCTTTTTATTGTAGATTCGTGTACTTTGTTTTCATCTCTTGCAGTTCCTCCAAACCTTTGGCGGTAGCCACACTGCGGATGAAATTTTCAGTGATGGCGTAAACGATTTTTTCGAGGGAGTAGGGCAATGCACTTACCTTTTCCGGATCCCGCAGCATGTAAAACTGTTCGCCGAACAGCCAAATCTGTATGTCGGCATCGAGATCGGTTCTGAAAGTTCCCTCGGTCTGTCCCTTTTGGAAAACCATCGAATAAAATTCCCGTATGCAGTTTTCGATACGTTTCGAGATAGTGTCGAAAACGGCCGGGTGGTATTTCTTGAGGTCGAACATATTGGCCGGTAAAAGGCCTTTCTGTGCGTGCAAAAAGTGTTCCATCGCACCGAAAAGAATCTGAATGGCCGATACAGGCTGTATTTTCTTCCTGAGGCTTTCAAAATCAAATTCCTGATGTCTCATGATGAAAACGGCTTCCACCAATTGCTCTTTGTTTTCGAAGTATTGGTAGAGTGTTTTCTTGGAAATGCCCAGATGCCGGCAAATGTCGTCCATCGAGGTGCTGCGCAGTCCGTATTTGAGGAACAATTCCGAGATTTGTTCCAGCATTTGCGGATTAGGGTGTGGTTGGTCGGTTCTTTCGGTACGCATGATACAAGGAAACGTTTTTTTTATAAAACGTTTCCAAGGGCGCAAATATACAGCTTTTTTTAATTGGCAAAATTTTTTTTTCGCATCAGCGGCGGTGAGTATGTCTGCACCCGGCTTTTCGTATCTTGAGCTGACGCTGAAGATACTTGGCCTCGGCAGAATCAAACGTTCGTTTGCTTCTGCGCTCGGCTTTTCGTATCTTTGAAATGCTTTTAAATACCGACGATGTTCACTTTTACGATAAGCGAACGCACCATCAATATAGAGGAAGTGATTCGGCAGCAGGCTCCGGCCGTTTACAGAAAGATGCCTCGCTTCCTGTTTCCTATTTTGCGTAAGGTGCTGCATGAAAAAGAGATAAACTACTTTTTGTATAAGGAGAGAGATAAGGTGGGGGTGGATTTCGCCACCGCCATTCTCGAGGATTTCGGCTGCAAGGTAGAAGTGCGGGGATTGGAAAATATAGCCGAAAACGGCCGCTATCTGTTTTGCGCCAACCATCCGTTGGGCGGTTTGGACGGTATGGCGCTTATCAGCCGCATAGGGCAGGTGCGCAAGGAGATTCTTTTTCCGGTGAACAGTATGCTTTTGGCGCTTCCGCCCTTGCAACCGGTATTTTTGCCTATCAGCAAACTGCAAAAGAACACCGGGAACAGCCGTGGCCTGGAGGCCGCTTTTGCGGGCGATGCCGACTTGCTTTATTTTCCGGCAGGCCTTTGTTCCCGTAAGCAGAAACGAGGCCTTATCGCCGATATGGAGTGGAAGAAAACGTTTGTTACGCAGGCCCGTAAGACAAAGAGAGACCTCGTTCCCGTTTACGTGGACGGGAAGAACTCGAACTTCTTTTATAATCTGGCTAAGTTCAGGACCCGGATAGGCCTTAAGGCGAATATCGAACAAATCTTTCTGGTGAACGAGATGTTCAAGCTCCGGAATCAAAAAATTTGTTTAATTTTGGGTAGGCCTATTCCATTTCAGGTATTGGATAACCGCCATTCCGACACCGAGTGGGCCGCGTTGATAAAGGAACATGTTTACCGGCTTGCGAATAATCCGCAAGTTGAATTCGGATTCTAGAGATTTAGTTGCATGCAAGAAATTATCCCTCCTGTTGAAAGAGATCTTCTCAAGGCTGAACTTACCGAAGATAAGTTCTTGCGGTACACTAACTTCGGTAACCGCCGGGTGTATGTTGTAACAGCCCACGATGCCCCTAACGTGATGCTGGAGTTAGGGCGGCTCAGAGAGGTTTCGTTTCGTCTGGGGGGCGGCGGTACGGGCAAGGCTACCGATATCGATGAATTCGATACGATGGAGAATCCCTACAAGCAATTGGTGGTTTGGGATACGGAGGATGAGGAGATAGTGGGAGGATACCGTTTTATCGAGGGAAACCGGGTGCAGTTCGGCACCGATGGAGAACCCAAACTTTCCACCACCGAAATATTCCGCTTCAGTCCCCGTTTCATCAAAGAGTATCTGCCGCAGACCATCGAACTGGGGCGTTCTTTCGTACAGCCCAAGTACCAGTCTTCACGCAAGGGCGTTTTCTCGCTCGATAATCTCTGGGACGGTCTGGGCGGTCTGGTTACGCTCAATGAATCGTGGATGCGCTACTTTTTCGGAAAGGTAACCATGTACACCTCGTTTAACAAAGAAGCGCGCGACACTATTCTCTACTACATCAACAAATACCATAAAGATACCGAGAATCTGGTGCGTCCCCTCACGCCTCTGTTGCTGGATACGCCCGAAAACAAACTGAGCGGAATCTTCGAGGGCTTGAGCCTGGAAGAGGCCTACAAGGCTACCGTGCGCCGTGTGCGCGAGTTGGGCGAGAATATCCCGCCCCTTTTCAACTCCTATATCAAGCTTTCCCCCACCATGCGCACTTTCGGTACCTGTGTCAATCCGTATTTCGGCGGGGTGGAGGAAACGGGCATCCTTATCAAGATGGATGAAATCTACGACAGTAAAAAAGAACGTCATATACCCAGTCTTCTTGAGGAGGTGCGGGTTCCCAAAACGCCAAACGGATTCTCGTTATGAAGATCAAGACCGCTGATTTTGTGGCCTGCTGCGACGATTACAAAAAATGTCCGGAGGCCAATATGCCCGAGTATGCCTTCATAGGTCGTTCCAATGTGGGAAAATCTTCGTTGATCAACCGGATTTGCGAGCGGAACGCACTTGCCAAAACTTCTTCCACGCCTGGCAAGACTCAATGTATCGTACACTTTCTCATCAACAGGCAATGGTATATCGCCGATTTGCCCGGATACGGTTATGCCAAGATCGGGCAGAAACAACGGGAAAAATGGCGGCAGATGACTCAGGCGTATATGCTCAGACGGCCTAATCTTTATTGCGTCTTCGTGTTGGTGGATCTTCGGATTCCGCCCCAGTCCATCGATATGGAGTTCATGCGCTTTTTGGGAGAAAACGAAGTACCTTTCTGTATCTTGGGTACCAAGGCCGACAAACTGAGTGCAAAACAAAGGGAGGAATCGGTAAACGCCATTAAAGAGAAACTCTCCGACACATGGGATCCGTTGCCTCCCTTTATAGTATCCTCCGCCCAAACCGGTCTGGGCAGGGAGGAAATACTGGATTTTATCGAACAGGCCAATGCGAATTTGGCCGAAGCTTAGGTGGATTCTACTTTCGGTAGATTTGGAAACGCGTTGATTTCTCTTACTCCGGACGTTGAGGGAGTGAAAGCGGGCGTGTTTCTCTGCCGGGAGAGAAAATTGAAAAAGGAGAAAACCGTATGCAGGATCCATATCTGAACACCCTCTGCTTTAGCGCTACCGGCACTACTTTAAGATGTGTGGAGACGGTGGCGGATGCTATCGGTCTGTCTGTCGGCAGGACATTGAATCTGGCCGACAGGACAAGGCCCGAATCAATCACTTGTAACGACAATGATGTGGTTTTGGTCGGAGCTCCTGTTTATGGAGGAAGAATACCCCCTGTTTTTGCCGGAAAACTTAAAAAACTACAGGGCAACGGTGCCCGAACCATAGCGATGGTTGTATATGGCAACCGGGATTATGACGACGCTCTTCTTGAGTTGACCGATATTTTGCGTGAAAACGGTTTTCTGGTTGTGGCGGCAGGGGCTTTCATCGCCCAACATTCGATTTTTCCCAAGGCCGGGATGGCAAGGCCCGACAGAAAAGATCTCGATAAACTGATTGAATTCGGCAGGTTATGCAGGGGGGCCATTGCACGGACAGATATTCCGGATCTGTTGATAAAAGGGCATCGGCCCTATAAAAAATACGGAGGTGTGCCGTTGCATCCGCTTGGCAATCAGGATAGGTGCAAGAGGTGCGGTATCTGTTCGGATTTATGCCCCGTAAATGCCATAGACAAGGAAACCCCATGTGCCACCAATGCGGGCAGTTGTATCTCCTGTGGCCGTTGCATAGTCTCTTGCCCGTTTGGTGCACGGCAATACAGAGGATTAAAATACAAGCTGATAGATAAGATTTTTACAGCAGTATTCGCCAAAAGAAAAGAACCGGAATTTTTTGCATAGTCCGGTTTATGCAGGAAGTGTTTCCATTCGGTTGTGAATGATTCCGGGCCGTTGCCGCGATATTCTTTGATGGATAAAGTTTCCTGTTCCATGTGCCACTGTCCATATCGAGAAAATCTTTCTCTATTATAAGGTGCTCTTACTTAATGTGATGCGCGATTGTGTCACCTGTTCGCGGCACAAGTTCGATGCAATGATTCCCGTATCCCGAAACCCTTGACAGCGAATTTTTAGGCCAAAAATTTATTAACAATTCAACAGCGAATTGTTAATAAATTTTTATCAAAAGGAAATACAACAGATAGTTTATCAATCTGTTATAATATTTTCGGCGCCTAAAATGGGATTTTATGGGAGTAGATGGAAAAATTATGAACAAAATGGGAGAGAATGGATTTTATCTGTAATTTTGCAGGGTCTGAAAAAGGATTCGCTCCGTGTTGGACGAACCGATTTTTCTGACAATGATTTATGGCCATTTTAGTAGGTAAAGAGTTCTGTAAGGTTGATGCGGGCGGCCGTTTCAAATTTCCCTCGGCGATGAAAAAAGCCTTGGCGGGAAATATCGAGGCGGGCTTCGTTATCAAGGAAAGCATTTTCGATGCTTGTCTGGAGCTTTATCCCCGTGCCGAATTCGAGCGGGAAATCGAAACCAAAGTGGCCAAGCTCAATCACTACAATCCGCAAGACAGGCTTTTGATCCGTAAGCTTTCGGAAGGCAATCCGCTGGAACTGGACGGCAGTGACCGTCTGCTGATTCCCGTGGAATTGAAAAAAGCCAAAGGGATAGACAAGGAAATTGTCCTGATTTCCAAAATCAACATCATCGAGATATGGGATGTTGAAACCTACAATAAGATGAATGCCGCCGAGGTGGATTTTGCCGGAATGGCGGCCAAGCGCTTGGGGCAGATAGACGGAGTGGAGGAGCAGGAAAAACTATAGGAGGGGCATGTTATGGATACCGCTTATCATGACCCCGTTCTGTTGCAAGAGTCAATAGAAGGTCTTGACATACAATCAGAAGGAATTTATGTAGATGCCACTTTCGGAGGTGGCGGTCATTCACGCCGCATCTTGTCCCGTCTGGGCGAAGGAGGACGGTTGTATGCTTTTGACCGTGATCCGGATGCGGTAAAGAGAGCGGCGGAAGATCCTTTCTTCACGCAGGCCGGAGGTCGTTTCGAGCTGATTGCGGAAAACTTCCGCTTCATGAAGAATCATCTGCGTTTCCGTAAAGCGCTTCCTGTAAACGGCATATTGGCCGATTTGGGTGTTTCTTCCCATCAGTTCGATACCCCTGAGCGTGGTTTCTCCATTCGCGGCCGCGGTCCGTTGGATATGCGGATGGACCAAAAGAGCGAACTGACGGCTTCCGCTGTGCTCAATACCTATTCCGAGGAAGACCTGGCGAGAGTTTTTTGCCGCTACGGTGAAATACCTTTTGGTAAAAGACTGGCTTCGGCCGTGGTAAAGGCGCGTTCCGGTCAGACTTTCGACTATACCGACCGGGCGGTGGCGTTTTTCACGCCTTTCGCCCAAAAGGGCAGGGAAAACAAGTTTCTGGCCATGGTGTTCCAGTCCTTGCGCATTGAGGTGAACGGCGAGATGGAAAATCTTGAAAACCTGCTTCAGCAAAGTCTTGACATGCTTGTTCCCGGCGGCCGGCTGGCCGTTATTTCCTACCATTCTCTGGAAGACCGGATGGTGAAGAACTTTATGCGTTCGGGTAATCTGGAAGGCGTGGTGGAAAAAGATTTTTACGGAAACAACCTTTCTCCTTTCGAACCGGTAACGCGCAAGGCTGTGGTGGCTTCGGAAGAGGAAGTGGCGCGTAATCCCCGTTCCCGGAGCGCCCGGCTTAGAATCGTGCGGAAAAAAGAAAGGTAGGGGAGTATGGGAAAAAACAGAATCAAACCGCAGCCTCAGATAAAAGATCCGGTACCGGAAGCGGAGCTGGTGTTGGAATTCGAGGGAAAGAAGGAAAAGGCCTCCGAGGCGGAAAAGAAAGCCTCGCCTTCTCCTTTGGAATTGGAAAGGAGGGAGCGCCGGCGCAAGCGCAGGGAAAAAATCCGTTCGGCTTTGGACGGGTCGGTGTTTTTGGACAAGGGCGTGCAGAAATACTGGAAACTGGTGCTGTATGTGTTTTTTCTGGCCATGTTCCTAATTACGGCCAATTATGTGTCGGAAACGGTGATTCGCAAAAGCGCGCAGGTGAAAGGGGAATTGAAGGAGTTGCAGTTCCGTCAGATTACAAGCCGGGCCGAGCTGATGCGCCTGGGGCGACAGTCGTCGGTGGCGGATATGCTGATAAATACGGGTGTGAAAGAGTCGGTGGTGCCGCCTTTCATCATTGTCAGGGAACAGACAACAAACGAGAATTCCGGAAAAGGAGAATGACGCATGACGGGCGAAAAGAGGAAATCGGAAAAACAGCATGACGGTAAGACCGGCTTCTGGTGGAAGGTATATCTGATATATGCCGGGCTCCTGCTTTTTGCCGTTGCCATCGCCATCCGTATGGTCGACGTGATTTTCGGAGAAGGGCAGCATCTTCTGGAACTGTCGCACCGCCAGAGCCTGCGTTATGAAGAAACGCCGGCTGTAAGGGGCAACATCTATTCGGCCGACAACTCGCTGTTGGCCGTATCGGTGCCGTATTTCACCCTGCGTATGGATATGCATCCCTCGGTGGTGAGCACCGATACGTTCTATAAATACCTCCGCCCGCTTTGCGACAGCCTGCACCGTATGTACCCCCAAAGAAGCAGCGAGAGTTACAGACAATGGCTGATAGACGGAAGAAAACGGGGCAAGCGGGATTTCTTGCTGCGCGCTAACGTTACCTATGCCGAGATGACGCGTATCCGCCAGTTCCCGATTTTGAAAAAGGGGCAGTTCAGAGGCGGTTTTATCGTGGAAGAGAAAGACCGCCGCATTCGTCCCCACGGAGAGTTGGCAAAGCGCACACTCGGCTACTACAACACCGAATCCGACTATCGGGTGGGGTTGGAAGGGGCTTACCATAAAGAGTTGCGAGGGGTGAATGGCCGCCGGCTTACGCAGAAGGTTTCCAACGGCGTATGGCGGCCTGTCTATACGGCCGATGCGGTGGTGGCCGAAAACGGAAAGGATATCGTGACCACTATTGATATCCGCATTCAGGACGTGGCCGAATCGGCCTTGCAAGAGTGCATGGAACTGAATGAAGCCGAACATGGCTGTGTGGTGTTGATGGAAGTGAAGACGGGCAAGGTGGTGGCCATCGCCAACCTGCGCAAGGAAGCCGATGGCCGATATACCGAAAGCATGAACTATGCCATCGGTGAGGCGGTGGAACCGGGTTCCACCTTTAAATTGGCTTCTGCCATCGCGATTCTGGAAGAAAGTCATTGCGATACCACGGTAAAAGTGCCTACAGGCAGAAGGAAGTTCCACAACCGTTGGATGAACGACTCCCACCGCGAGGGCTGGGGCGATTTAAGTTTCGCGGGGGCTTTTGAGAAATCCTCCAACGTGGGCATTTCGTTTTTGGCCGACACTTGTTTCCCCGCACCACAAAGAAAGAAAGGGGAAAAAATCGGCGCTAAAGAGGACAAGCGGTTTCGTTTTGTGGAATATCTGCGCAGGATGCACCTCGACAAACCTTTGGGGGTGGAGATTGCGGGTGAGGGCGTTCCTTATATCAAGGATCCTTCGGATAAGACGTGGTCGGGCATTTCGTTGCCTTGGATGTCGATTGGTTATGAAGTCAATGTTACGCCCTTGCAGATACTGGCTCTCTACAATGCCGTGGCCAACAACGGCAAGATGATGAAACCGATGTTTGTGAGCGAAATCAGGAAAGGCGATGAGCGGGTGAAGCTACAAGAACCGGAAGTGCTGGTTGACAGGATTTGCAGTTCGGCCACGCTGGCTAAGGTGCAGGGTATGTTGGAGGGTGTGGTGGAACGCGGTACGGCTATGTGCCTGAAGAATTCCCTCTACAAGGTAGCGGCCAAAACGGGTACGGCGCAGATAAATTATGGAAAATCCGGTGAGAAAATGACTTATCGGGCTTCGATTGTGGGCTATTTTCCCGCCGATGCGCCCCGTTATTCGTGTATCGTGATGATTACCAATCCGCGGCACATTTACGGCGGTGCGGTGGCCGGTCCGGTATTTAAGGAGATTGCCGATAAGGTATATGCCACGCTGATGAAGGGCGGTTTGGAAACGGAACGTTTCGATCCGGCTGCCGCGCTTCCGCTGCGGGCAGCCGGATATGCCGCCGACATAAGTCGTGTGGGCGAATACCTGGGCATGCGTTTCCCGGAGTTGGAACCTTCTTCGTTTGTGCGTATGAGCGGCGGCACAAACCGCTTTGCGGAGGTGAACACCATGAAGGAAGTGATGCCGGATGTGCGCGGGATGGGTTTGCGCGATGCAGTTTTTTTACTTGAAAAATACGGATTGAAGATAAGCGTTTCCGGCAAGGGTTGGGTGAAGAGCCAGACGCCTGCCGCCGGAACGGCCTGCCGTAAGGGGCAGACGGTGGTATTGGAGATGGCAAGCTGAACGGATAAAGGATAAAGAAATGAGGCTCAACGAATTGTTGAAAGATTTAAACTTCCCCTTCCGCCTTGCGGGCAACGGGGAGTGTGTTATAAACGGCCTGGCGCAGGATTCGCGTCAGGTAAAGCCCGGCTTTGTGTTTTTCGCCGTGAAGGGAACAGCTGTTGACGGGCATGATTTTATCGACAGAGCGGTGGATGCCGGTGCGGCCGCGGTGGTTTGCGAGCGTCTTCCCCAGGAGATTCGGGATGGGGTGGCCTATGTGGAAGTGCAAGACAGCAGTCTGGCCATGGGGCATATGGCTTCTTCCTACTACGGACATCCTTCCTCGGAATTGCAATTGGTGGGAATTACGGGCACCAACGGCAAGACCACTACGGTTACCTTGCTCTATCGGCTTTTCCGCATGGCCGGTTATAAGGCAGGATTGCTTTCCACCATCGAAAACAGAATAGACGATCAGGCGGTGCCCAGCACCCATACCACGGGTGACGCATTGGAACTGAACGCGCTTTTGCGTCGAATGGTGGAGGCAGGCTGCACCCATGCCTTTATGGAAGTGAGTTCGCATGCCGTGGTGCAGAACCGTATCGCCGGGTTGCAGTTCAGGGGCGGTATTTTCAGCAACATCACCCGCGACCATCTCGATTACCATAAAACTTTCGAGGCCTATATCAAAGCCAAGAAACTGTTTTTTGACCGTCTTCCCGAAACGGCTTTCGCCCTGGTGAACGTGGATGATAAGAACGGTTTGGTGATGGTGCAGAATACCAAGGCGAAAACGTATACCTACTCGCTCCGGATGCCGGCCGATTTCAAATGCAAGGTGATCGAAGACGCCCTTTCCGGCCTGCATCTGGAGATGGACGACACTGAAGTCTTTATGCAATTGGTGGGGCGTTTCAACGCCTACAATCTCACCGCCATATATGCGGCCGCTTCGCTTCTCGGTATGGAAAAGACGGAACTGCTCCGGCTTATGAGCATGCTTAAGGAAGCTCCGGGAAGATTCGAGACCCTGAAGGGGGAAAACGACAAAACGGGTATCGTGGACTACGCCCATACACCGGATGCGCTGGAAAACGTGCTGAAGACGATAAAGGGTTTTCGCCTGCAGTCAGGACAGGTTATCTGCGTGGTGGGTTGCGGCGGCAACCGGGATGCGGGCAAACGGCCTTTGATGGCGCGTCTGGCGGCCGAATATGCCGACAAGGTGATTATCACCACCGACAATCCGCGCTTTGAGGAACCGCAGGATATCATCAACCAGATGTTGGCCGGGCTGGATGCCGCCCAACAACATAAAACGCTTTGCATCAGCGACCGTAGGGAAGCCATCAAGACCGCCTGTGCCTTGGCCGGTAAAGGCGATGTGATACTGGTGGCCGGTAAAGGCCACGAGACCTATCAGGAAGTGAAAGGTGTGAAGCATCATTTCGACGATCGCCAGGTGTTGGCCGAATATCTGCCTGCCGTTTGGAACAATGAATTGAAAACAGAATAAAACACAAAGCCATGCTGTATTACTTGTTTTCTTATTTGCATGAAACATTCGGAATGCCGGGAGCGGGCGTGTTCAAGTACATTTCGTTCCGGGCAGGCTTTGCCATCGTGCTGTCGCTTTTTATCATGATGGCCGGCGGAAAATGGATGATACGCCTCCTGCGCGGCAGGCAGATAGGCGAGACAGTGCGGGAACTGGGGCTGGACGGACAAAAGGAGAAAGAAGGTACGCCTACCATGGGCGGGGTCATCATCATCGCCGCCATTCTGATTCCGGTGCTGTTGCTTTGCCGTTTGGACAACATCTACGTTTTGCTGATGCTGCTTACCACGGTGTGGCTCGGGGTGATGGGATTCATGGACGACTACATCAAGGTGTTCAAGCACGACAAACAGGGACTGCAAGGGAAATTCAAGGTCTTTGGCCAGGTGGGACTGGGGCTTATGGTGGGACTGGTGATGTGTTTCCATCCCGATATCGTGGTATCTCAGCAAAACGGTGGTGCGTATGTGGAAACGCATAATGTGCTGAAAGAAAATGTTTATGATCAGGCTACGGTTGAATTCGAAAGCAATACCGAAAAATCGCTGGTTACCACCATTCCCTTTGTGAAAGGACACGAACTCGACTATGCAGGCATTATGGAATGCCTGCATACGGGTTGGGGAAAATACGCGTGGATATTGTTCGTATTGGTGGTGATACTGGTGATTACCGCCGTTTCCAACGGAAGCAATCTCACCGACGGTATCGACGGGCTTGCCACCGGAACATCGGCCATTATCGGGGCCACGCTGGCGGTGCTTTCGTGGGTGTCGGGCAATATCATTTTCGCCGACTATCTCAACATTATGTATATCCCGCATGTGGGCGAGCTCACCATCTTTATCTCCGCATTTGTGGGGGCCACCATCGGTTTTCTGTGGCACAACACCTATCCGGCGCAGGTATTCATGGGCGATACGGGCAGCCTCACCATCGGCGGTATCATCGCCGTGTTCGCCTTATTGATCCGCAAGGAACTGCTGTTGCCCATATTGTGCGGTATCTTTCTTGTCGAAAGCCTTTCGGTCATCATGCAGGTGTCGTATTTCAAATACACCAAAAAACGTTATGGACAGGGACGCCGCATCTTCCTGATGACGCCCCTCCATCACCATTTTCAGAAATCGGGTACGAAAGAACCTAAAATCGTGATGCGCTTCTTTATCGTGGGCATCATGCTGGCGGTGGTAACATTGGTAACACTCAAAATCAGATAAATATACAGTGATGAAAATGAATATGGAAATATTGGCCAAACAGGGGCGCGAGTCGCGCACGATGGCCGAAGCGGTGGCCTTGCGGATTCATGATCTGCGCAAACGCGCCATTCAGGAAAGCTTTCAGGATTTCAAACAATCCGGACACCGTTTGGAGTTTGTGGCGAGGGTGAGAGGGGTTGAATATATCGATGACGCCAAGGCGAGCAACGTGAATTCCACATGGTATGCGCTCGAAAACATGACCCGTCCCGTGGTCTGGATTGTGGGCGGTCGTGTCAAGGATGCCGATTTCGCCTCTATGCGCGAGCTGGTGCGTAAGAAAGTGCGCCGCATCGTGTGTCTGGGTATCGACAACAGGCCGATTGTGGAGGCTTTTGGCGATGTGGTGGCCGAGATTGCGGAAACTTCTTCGATGCAGGATGCCGTGCAGTCGGCTTATCTGATGGCGAATGAAGGCGAGGTGGTGTTGCTTTCGCCCGCCTGTCCCAGTTTCGATCTTTTTGAAAGTTATTGCGACAAGGGTACGCAGTTTCAGAAAGCGGTGTGTGAATTATAAATCCGGGAAAAGAGGCCATGGCCAATAAAGGAACGGGCATATTCAGGTATCTGCGGGGAGACAGGGGGATCTGGTGCATCATGATGATACTCTCTTTCATTTCCCTTGCGGCGGTGTACAGCTCCACGGGGCGGCTTGCCTATTTGAAGCAGGGCGGCGACACCACCTACTATATGTTCAAGCATCTGGGCATTCTCTTTTCGGCATGGCTCATCATGTACGGGGTGCACCGTCTCCGTTACACTTATTTTGCCAAAGCCTCGCTTTATCTGTTCTGGCCGGTTATAGGTCTTCTGGCCTTTACCCTTACGGTGGCTTCGGTAAACGATGCGGCGCGTTGGATTAAGCTCGGGCCGGTTACCTTTCAGCCTTCGGAATTGGCCAAACTGGTGTTGGTGGTGTATATGGCCCGGCAGCTTACCAAATATCAGCCCGTTATCAAGCAAAGGAGTTCTTTTGTATCGCTGCTTTGGCCGCCTTTGCTGGTGTCGGGACTGATTTTCCCGGAGAACCTTTCCACCGCCGCACTGCTTTTGCTTACCTGCTTTGTGATGATGATCGTGGGAGGCGTGTCGAACCGTTATATATTGAGCATGGTGGGGGCCGGTGTATTGTTTGTTTCGTTGATGCTGGCCATTTTCACGTTTGTGTCGGCCGATAAGCTGCCGGGACGTTTCAGTACATGGAAAGGGCGTATCGAGCGGTTCGGAGGAGAAAAAGAAGAAGCCTATCAGGTAACGCAGGCCAAGATAGCCGTGGCAGGCGGGCGGATTTTCGGCAAGGGTCCCGGCAACAGTACCCAACGCAATTTCCTGCCCCATCCGTATTCCGACTATATCTATGCCTTGATTATAGAAGAGTACGGTATGATGGCGGGTTTTGGCATCTTGCTGCTCTATCTTTGGTTTCTGCGCCGGGGTATCGGTATCGCCCGCCGTTGCCGCGGTTCGTTCGGCAGTTATATGGTGCTCGGCATCACCTTCATGCTTACCTTGCAGGCCCTTGTCAACATGGGGGTGGCGGTGGATTTGCTTCCGGTTACGGGGCAACCCTTGCCTTTTCTCAGTATGGGCGGTACCTCGCTTTGGTTCACTGCTTTGGGGGTGGGCATCGTGCTCAGTGTGAGCGCAACGGTAGAGGAAGAACAACAAACCGAAATATCGGAAAAGGCGGCATGAGAGGAGGGCCGCTTTATAAAAAAAACAAGCGTATGGAAACAGTGAATATAGTGAAAGAGGAACCGGTGGCGCGGGAAGAGAAACCGCTGCGGGTGATTATCAGCGGTGGCGGTACAGGCGGCCATATATTTCCGGCTATTGCGATTGCCAATGAGATAAGGCGGCGCAAGCCCGAGAGCGAGATCCTGTTTGTGGGCGCCGAAAACCGTATGGAGATGGACAAGGTTCCGGCGGCGGGTTATCAGATTGTGGGCTTGAATGTGGCGGGCATCGACCGCAAGCATCTGTGGCGGAATTTCTCTCTGCCTTTCAAGCTGGCGGCTGGCTTCCGCTATACGCGCAAACTGATTAAGGATTTCGATCCGGATGTGGTGGTGGGAGTGGGCGGATATGCTAGCGCCCCTACGCTCTATTCGGCTCAAAGGCTCAAGGTTCCCACCTTGATTCAAGAGCAGAATTCATTGCCCGGCGTAACCAACCGCATTCTGGCTAAAAGGGCCGATCGCATCTGTGTGGGTTATGATGAGATGGAACGGTTTTTCCCGAAAGAGAAAATCGTTTGGACGGGCAATCCCATCCGTCAGGATATTTCCAACATAGACCAAAAGCGCCAAGAGGCATTCGCTTTTTACAGACTGAAACCCGGCAGGCCGGTGTTGCTGGTGATGGGCGGCAGTCTGGGGGCCCGCACCATCAACGAGGGGATGAAGCACAATGTGGATTTTCTGCTCGGAAGCGGTTTCCAGATTATCTGGCAAACGGGAAAATTCTATTATCAGTGTATGTTGCCTTGTGCCGAGGGTAAGGAAAATCTGGTGATGCTCGACTTCGTGAGCCGTGTGGATCTGGCTTATGCCGCGGCCGATATTATCGTTTCCCGTGCCGGTGCCATTACCATTTCCGAATTGTGTGTGGTGGGCAAACCCCTTGTTCTGATTCCCTCTCCCAATGTGGCGGAAGACCACCAGACCAAAAATGCCGAGGCGCTCAGTTCGCGCAACGCAGCATTGCTTCTGCCCGACTACCGCACGGTGGAAGACTTGGGAAAAACGGTGCTGGAACTTTGGAAAGATGAAAACCGCAGGGAATTGCTTTCGCAGAATATTTCCCGTATGGGAACCACGGTGGCGGCCAAGGTGATTGTGGACGAAGTGCTGGAATTGGCCGGCATGGGGCGTCGCCGCAAGGAAAGCGCAAACCTGTAAACCCCGCGATAAGATACATGGAAGCAAGAGCGATGGAACATCCTTATTTTTTGGGCATAGGCGGCATCGGTATGAGTGCCTTGGCCTTCCATTACCTGCGGCAGGGATGCCGCGTGGCAGGATACGATCGCGCTTGTACGCCCCTTACCCGCAGGTTGGAAGAGGCCGGGGCGGAAATCCATTACAGTGAAAGGCCGGACCTGATACCTTCCCGCACCGATTGTGTGATTTACACCCCGGCCATTCCTTCCACCCATGCCGAATGGGGGGAGATAAGACGTCGCGGTCTGCCGGTGTATAAGAGAGCCGAACTGCTGGGAATATTGAGCCGCCGTTATAAAACACTGGCCGTGGCCGGCACGCACGGCAAAACCACAACCTCGGTGTTGTTGGCTTATCTGTTGCATGGCAGTGTGGGGTGCAACGCAATCTTGGGCGGTCTTTCGCCCGATTTGGGCGGCAACTACCTGCATCACGAAACCAGCCCGTTTCTGGTAACGGAGGCCGATGAATACGACCGTTCTTTCCTGCAGCTGCATCCTTATTTTTCGGCCGTTACGGCCTGGGACGCCGATCATCTGGACATATACGGCACCTTGGAGAATATGCGGGCGGCCTATGTGCAGTTTATGCGGCAATCGGAACATTTCATAGCCGAGGCGGCATTGGAGCTGCCCGTGCCTTGCGATTACCGTTATGCTTCCGCTCCTGTTCCGGCCGGCAAGGGGAAAGGGCCCATGGCCTATGCCTCCCGGGTGGAGGTGCGCGAGGGCATGTACCGTTTCACTTATACAGGCCCGAAAGCCGTTATAAAAGATCTCGGTTTGCCTTGTCCGGGACGGCACAATATCGAAAATGCCGTGGCGGCCATCAGTCTGGCTTTGGAGGCCGGTGCCGCTCCCGGCGACATCCAACGTCTCCTGCCCGATTTCAAAGGCGTGAACCGTAGGCTGGAATGCCGTTACCGCACGTCCGAACTGGTGTATATAGACGACTATGCCCATCATCCGGCGGAAATTACGGCAAGCCTCCGCGCGCTTCGGGAGTTTTATCCGGATTACCGGATGGAAGTGTATTTTCAACCGCATCTCTATTCCCGTACCCGCGATTTGGCCAAGGGTTTCGCTTCGGCTTTGCAGAAGGCCGACCGGCTTTGCCTTATCGACATATATCCGGCCCGGGAACTGCCGATACCGGGTGTGGACACCCGCCTGATCGGCGATAGCGTGGAGGGTATACCGGTGCTGTATCTTGCCAAGGAAGAAATGTTGGAGGATATACGGAAGCGCTTGCAAAAAAGATGCGCCGACAGAAACAAACTATTGCTGGTAAGCATGGGCGCGGGCGATATCGATACGCTTGTCGGCGATATTTCGCAACTTTGCCGGAAAGGAGGACAGGGTTGAGAAGGGTATTGCGGATAGCCTTGGTGGCCGCCTTGTTTGCCGCTTTCCTTGCGGTTGTGGTGCTGATGCTGCGCTATGCGGCCAACGAAAGGCAGGAGGGGGTCTGCAATCGGACAGACATCCGGATTGAAAGGGACGGCATTCCCTATCTGCAAGCATGGGATATCGAGAACTGGCTTTCCCGCTACGGTATCGCGATTGAGCGGCAGCTGGCCGGCCATATCGATGCGGCGCATATAGAAAGGGTGCTTCTACAGAATCCTTATGTGGCGTCGGCTCAGGTCTATCTTACCGAAGACGGGGTTTGCACCATGCGGATCCGGCAACGGGATCCGGCCTTGAAGGTTATCGGCAGAGGCGCGATGTACCAGCTTGACCGGGAGGGAGTGGAAATGCCGGTAAACACGGATTATCCGGCGCATCTGCGGGTGGCAGGCGGTCATATTCCTTTTGCCGCGCGGTATGGCCTCAACGTGCGCGAACTTTCCGACACATCTCCCATGGTGGTGCTGAAACATCTGTTTCACATCAACCGTTTTTTGGAAGAAGATGCGTTCTGGAACGCCCTCTTTGAACAGATATATGTAACTTCCGATATGGAATACGAATTGATTCCCAAGGTGGGCGGACAGTTGATAAAGTTGGGGAAGATAGAGAACGAAGGGGAACTTGCCGAGAAGATGTGTCGGCTCAAACTTTTTTACCTGAAGGGAATGGGGCAGGAAGGATGGAAGAAATATTCGGTTCTGAACCTGAAGTATAAAAATCAGGTGGTGGCCACGAAAAGACAAAATTTTTGAAAATAACTAATAAACGAAAGAGCTATGGAACCTATCAACATGAATGCCGATAACGACACCACGGTTGTGGTGGGGCTTGACATCGGAACCACGAAAGTGGTTGCCGTAGTAGGGATGCGTGATGAATCCACGGGCAAAATCAAGATACTGGGTTACGGGAAATCCGAGTCTTTGGGGGTGTCCAGAGGCGCGGTAATCAATATCCAGAAAACGGTCGAGGCCATAAAGAGAGCTGTGCAGGCGGCTTCGGTGGCTTCCAATACGGATATAGGGGAGGTATATGTAGGCATCGCCGGGCAGCACATCAAATGCACCACGCAAGAGAACACCTTTATCCGTCCCAACAAGGAACAGGTGATTTCGCTTGAAGAAGTGGAAGAATGGAAAAAACTGGTCAGCACCACTACGGTGGAAGCCGGGCAGAAAATCATCCATGTGATACCGCAGACGTTTTCGGTTGATGGCGAATGCGGCGTTACCGAAGAAAATCTGGTGGGCATGATCGGTTCCACCGTGGAAGTTACCTATAATATCATCACGGCCGATGCCGTGGCCATGAAGAACATCCAGCGCAGTGTGGAAATGGCGGGGCTGGATTTGCTGGGCTTTATCCTCGAGCCCCTTGTTTCGGCCGAATCCGTGTTGGACAACAACGACAAGGAAGCCGGCGTGGTATTGGTGGATATAGGCGGCGGCACCACTGACGTGGCGATTTTCATGAACGGTGTCCTGACCCATACGGCGGTGATTCCTTTTGCCGGAAACGTGATTACTTCGGATATCAAGAAAACCTGCAATATTCTTGAGAAACAAGCCGAAGCCCTCAAGGTGAAGTTCGGCTCGGCCTTGCCCAGCGAAAGCAGCGACGAGCAGATTGTTTCGATTCCGGGCCTGAAAGACAAGACGGCCAAGGAAATCTCACTTAAGCAACTGGCTACCATTATCGGGGCGAGGGTAGATGAGATTTTCAACACCGTGGCCTGCGAGGTAAACAATTGCCAGTGCGATCTGGATCGTTTTATCGGCGGCATCGTGCTTACCGGCGGGGGCTCCAAAATGAAGCATATCGACAAGGTGTGCGAATTCATCACCCAGTTGGACACCCGTTTGGGCATACCCAAGGATCATATCACGGCGGATTCTCCGCAGGAATTGGCCGATCCTATTTTTGCCACCGCCATCGGTTTGGTGATTTACGGGGTTCGCTGCGCCGAAGAAAACCGGTATTTTCATGTCGATCAGCCCGGTATGGGGTATCATCCCCAGTTGGCCGCACCGGATCGGCCGCAAGAGGCGCAGGCTCCGGAACCCGAAACGATGGAAAAAGAGGAGAAAAAGCCTGTCAACAAGAGCGGATTTATGAATTTTGGCAAGATAAAAGACTGGGTGTACAGAGTCTTCGACGATGAGATCCAATAGGGAAGTATAAACATCAAGCCGTTTATAAGTCTTGTGTAAAGGTGTTTCCCGAGGAGGGAAACACCTTTAATTTTGCACTTTGATAAAATACGCGATTATGGATGCAACCATGAATCAGGGAGGAGATATCCTCAATTTTGTACTTCCCCCGAACCAGTCTTCCTACATCAAGGTAATCGGTGTGGGCGGTGGCGGCAGCAATGCGGTCAACCACATGTTTCGCGCCGGTATCAAGGGAGTGGATTTTATTGTGTGCAATACCGATGCCCAAGCCTTGGAAAGCAGCCCTGTACCTGTAAAGATTCATCTGGGTAAGGGATTGGGTGCAGGCAACGTACCGCAGGTTGCACGGGATGCGGCTATCGAGAAACGCGAAGAAATCAAGGCGAACATCAAGGATGCCCGCATGTTGTTTATCACTGCCGGCATGGGCGGCGGTACGGGTACGGGCGCAGCTCCGGTGGTGGCTGAAATAGCCAAGGAAATAGAGTTGGCCGATGATGAGGTGACCAGTATCCTTACAGTGGCTATCGTTACCACTCCTTTCAGTTTTGAGGGCCGTAAACGGCAGGAACAGGCCAAGGCCGGTATCGAGGAACTTCGCAAGCATGTGGATGCCATTCTGGTTATCAACAACGATAAGTTGCGCGATTTCGGTAAAATGACGCTTATGGAGGCTTTCGCCATGGCCGATAACGTCTTGACGACGGCAGCCAAGGGTATTGCCGAAATCATCACGGTGCGTTCCTATGTGGCCATCGACTTCAAGGATGTGAATACCGTGATGCACAATAGCGGCGTGGCTTTGATGGGTTTCGGTACGGCAAGCGGCGAAAACCGCGCCAAGGACGCGGCTTTGATGGCGATGGATTCTCCTTTGCTCAACGACAACAGTATCCATGGGGCCAAGGATATGTTGCTGTATCTCAGCTATGGACCTGATGAACCGCTTTGCATGGATGAAATCGAAACCATTACCACCTCCATTCTCAAGGAGGCCGGCGACGGTGTGGATTTGATCTGGGGTGCCGGACAAGACGACGCTTTGGGTGCGAGTCTTAATATAACCTTGATTGCCACCGGATTCAACGAAAAGAGGGCGTTCGGTATCCGTAAGCCCGAAATAGTGGGTACCATTGCGGCTAAAGAATCGGTCCGTCAGGTATCCGCCCCTGTGAATGCAACCCCGGCGGCAGTGGAAAAGCCTGTTGCCCAGCCACAGCCGATGGTGCAGCCTGTGCATGCCAAAGAAGAACCGGCTCCGGTTTCGCCCAACAGAAAGGTTGTGGTGCTCGACTGGAACAACGACGCCCAGGATTCTTTTGACGAACCGCAGGTGCAAACGGAATTGAACTTCGATGCGCCCGCCGGGCCCCAGGCGCAGGCCGGGACTCCGTCTCAAAAAACGGTTGGTGTCGCTCCGGAGGAGGCAAAGGCGGTTGAACCCATGCAGGAATCAACGTCCGCCAATGAAGCCACCTTGTGGTTTAACGATCTGGCCGCACGGCCCGTAACTGAAAATAAGATTGTTTTTGCATCCGACAGCAATTTCGGAGAACCGGCCATGCAACAGCAAACAATGCAGCGGTCGGGTACGGTGTCCGAAAATCTGGCGGAACCGGTAAGGGAAGTGCTGGTGGAAACCGCTTCCGTACAGGAAGCCGAAGTAAGGGAATCGGTATCGGACGGTCTTCTGAAAGGCCGGTGCGAAGCCACGGTGGAACGCATGAAGCGTTTGCGTGAGTTTTCGGGCATGATACGTTCTCCGCAGGGTTTGCGTCGTATCGAAGAAGAACCGGCTTGTGTGCGTCAGAATATCTCGATAGAACCGATATTGCCGTCTTCCGTTTCGGAAGCCGGCCGCCACAGCATCGGAAAAGACGGTAGCGTGAATTACGAACCGCCATTCCTCGCCGATCAAGCCGACTGACAAGCGCACTGAAAACAAAAAAAGAGGGATTGACTTATTCCGTCAATCCCTCTTTTTTTATATAGGAGAATTGAAAACCAATTTTTTCCGTGAGCCGGGCGCAAAGGTCAGATGCGATTGGACTATGCCGAAGCGGTTAAGTGTAAATCAAAGCTACAGCCGAGGCGGAGGCGCCGAGTTCCTCGCCTTCAAACCCCATTCTTTCGGTGGTGGTGGCTTTTACCGAGACCCGGTCGGGTTCAAGGCCCAAGGTGCGGGCCATGCGCGCTTGCATCAGGGGAATATAGGCGGCTATCTTGGGTTGCTGTAAGCGGATGCAACTGTCGATATTGCCGATCCGGTAGGCCTTTTCCTGCAACAATTCCCCCACCTTTTTCAGCAGGATCATGCTGTCGATGTTCTTGTAGGCCGTATCGTTGTCGGGAAAATGGCGGCCTATATCGCCCAAAGCCGCGGCGCCGAGCAGGGCATCGCAAACGGCATGTACCAGAACATCGGCATCGGAATGGCCTAAAAGCCCTTTTTCGTAAGGGATTTCCACACCGCCCAGCACCAATTTTCTATCGGGTGCCAGACGGTGGGCGTCATAACCGTATCCTATTCTGAAATCCGTCATTATTGAACGCGTTCCGCCGGTTTCTTTTGTTTGTTGGCCGCTTGCTGCGCCTTGTTGAAATTGAACGATATGCCTACACGCAAAGTGTTTTTAAGCGGGTTGGAACCCGAAATGGTGGAAGTGGGGATGAGGTAGGAAAAGTCGAGCCCCACCATACGGTAGCGCAAGCCCACACCCAAGGTGAAATACTGACGGTATCCCTTGTATTTGCTTTCGTGGAAATAACCGGCGCGGATGGCCACGATGTTCCGCCACCAATATTCGGCGGCCAGACTCCACTGAATCTCGCGCATTTCTTCCTTGGCTCCGTCCGGAGCATCGCCGAAGGATTGGAACAAGCCTTTCATTACGTTCACGCGGTCGTTTTTACCGGCTACAATCTTTTCTTCTCCCGTGGCGGAATCGATTCCCCTGATCGGAGGGGTGGGGACCAGCAGCTTGTAGGCTTCGGCATAGAAACCTACCGAGTTGTAGTCGTCGATATGCCAGTTGAAGCCAACCCCGAGACGGAGCGTGGCCGGCAGAAAGTTCTTTTCGGCATCTTCGTCAAAGGAAACACCTTTCACATAACTCATCTTGTTTCCGATATTGGTGATGCTCAGTCCCGCACTCAAGGTACCGCCTTTATAGTGTTTGCCGAGGTCGAAATTCTGGTTGTAATACAATCCTATGTCTGCTGCGCCGGCCAAACCGGCCTTGGTGTCTATGCCTTCCACAAACTGCCCTAAGGTAAGGTTGGAGTAGATGAACCTACCTGTAACGGCGATCGAGAGCACATCGATCAGTTTGCGCGAATAACTTAAATCAATGGCGAATTCATTGGGCTTGAAAGTGGTGGCTCCATTTCCCTGCGCATCGGTGAAAGTAACCGAGCCCATGGAGAAGTAGAGCAGGGAGAAAGCCAGTGCGCTGCGGTCGTCTTTGAACTTATAGGCACCGGTAAGGTATGCCAGCGACATATCCGGTACCAGATTGATCAGCCAGGGAGAGTAGGTGAGCGAAAATCCGAACTGGTCTTCCATAAAAGGATATTTGGCCGCGTTGTAGTGTTGGGAATTGAGATCTACCGAAGTGGCCACCCCCACATCGCCCATCCCGCCTGAACGGGCATCGGGAGAAAGCGAGAGGAAAGGAACGGCGGTGGAGATAGGGTTGGTGACCCCGTCCAGTTTTTGTCCGGTAGTAGGGTCGTAGATCTGGGCGTTCAATAGAACAGGTAGCAAGAACAGGAAAAGGAAAAGCTGCGTTTTTCTGCGCATATTGAAAGAAAGTTTTGCTGCCGGAGGACTCCGGCGGTTAACATTGTCCGCCCCGGCCATTCAGATTGTAGGACTCGGAAGCGGCAAAATTAGGCTTTAGGATAGCAAAGGTAGCAAAAACCGCCTAAAGAGAAAACCGCATTTTGCCGAAATGTCGGGAGAAAAAGCTTCGGTTCGAAGGGGGACGGTGCAATTTCCTCTATTGACGGGGCAACATGGACCCGGAGGGAAGGAAACGGACAGGAGAGGCGATTTTACCCGAATGAAACCAGAGGTAATCTAAAGCCAACATTCATTGAGAAAAACGAGACAGATACGGGAAACTGAAAAATATTTCGGGCCGGCTACGGGAATTTGTGTAAACCGAAAATCAGATTATCTTTGCAGGTTGGAAAATTACCTGTTTTTGTTTATTTTCTTGAAACAGAGGATTTTTTAAAAAAGGATTTTAGAGGTATGCGCCATACAGGTTTCCTAAAGTATATGACGGCCGTTCTGTTGTTATGGGCGGGCTTGGGCGGCACGCAGGCGCAGGACATGCATCTTTCCCAATATTTCTCCAATCCGCTTTATATAAATCCCGCTTTTGCCGGCACTTCCGACTGCGGCCGTATCGGGGTGGCCTACCGTAATCAATGGCCCAACATCGGCGGCGGATTCTCTTTGGCAACCGTTACTTACGATCAATATATCAAGGCTTTGCACGGGGGTATAGGGGCATATGTGAATGCCGACTTCCAAGGCGGCGGCACCTACCGCAACATCTCGGCGGCCTTTATGTACGCTTTCCGTGCCCAACTGGGCCGGAAATTGTTTCTGACTTTGGCGGTGGAGGGTTCATATACAAACAGATACGTTGACTGGAATTCCCTCACTTTTCCCGACCAATACGATCCTTTCGTGGGTTTGGTACAGGGGCGTCCCACCATGGAGAACCTGCCCAACACGCCGCTCAGCAAACATCATGCCGATGTGGCCGCGGGGCTGATGCTCTACGGAGAATACTTCTATGTAGGCTTCTCGGCCGCCCATCTTACCCGTCCCGACATAGGCTTTATGGGCAAGTATCGTATGGATATGAAATTCAGTGCACAGGCAGGGGGCGTGATTTATTTCAGGCCGAGTTACGGGGAGAAGCACAGTGAAAGGGATCTGTCTCTTTCGCCCAATATCATCTATACCCAGCAGGGCAAGTTCACGGAACTGAACTACGGTTTATACGGTAATTTTTATCCGATGGTTGTGGGTGTTTGGTTCCGACAGAGTTTTTCCAATCCGGATGCGGTTATCTTTCTTATCGGGGGCGAATTCAAGGGCATAAGGCTTGCTTACAGTTACGACCTTACGGTCTCCAAGCTGGCTAAGAGCGGTGGCAGCCACGAGGTTTCGCTCGGATTCCGTTTGCCTTGCGCCAGACAGCATTCCGCACGCAGGGAAGTCCTGCCTGTTCCCTGCCCCAAGTTCTAAAGTGGGGTTTTCCCTTTTTTTGTCGGATGCGCCGGCATTGATATTGTGAAGAAAAAAGCATACCTTTGCACGTGCTAAAAATATAGTATCCATGCTGAAGCAATTTGTAAAAGCAGTTTTTGCGGCCGGCTTTCTGGCCGGTATGGTATCTTGCAGTACGCCTTCAAGCCAATCCCAATCTACGGGATGGGGTGTGAACGATCCCAAGTGGGGCGGTTTCCAGCGTACCGAAAACTACAACCAACCGGTGCCTCTCCGCTTTGTGTTCATTCAAGGCGGATTCTTCACGATGGGAAGAAATCAGGAGGATCTGAAGTTCCAACATCATAACAATCCGCATCCGGCTACGGTAAGTTCGTTTTATATGGACGAAGTGGAAACCTCCAATACCGATTACAATGAATACCTGTATTGGTTGGAACGGGTGTACGGACAGGATTATCCGGAAGTGGTGGAAAGGGCCCGTCCGGATGCGTTGGTGTGGAATTCGATCGGCGGTTACCGCGATCCCATGCAGGATTATTTTGAAAATCCGGCCTACAACAACTATCCCGTGGTAGGGGTTACCTGGGAGCAGGCGCGCGACTATTGCGATTGGAGAACAGACCGTGTAAACGAATACATCCTCGTGCAGGCCAAGATCCTCAAGCTTGATTTGGGACAGACGGCCGACAACAACTTCAACACCGACGCTTATCTGGCAGGTCAGTACAACGGTATCGTAAACAAGGGGTTGCAGGATATGAATCCCAATGCGAGCGAGAAGACCCGCTCGGCGCAGATTAAAGACGGGATTCTGATCGAGAAACTGCGTCTTCCCACCGAAGTGGAATGGGAATACGCCGCTTTGGCCTTGATGGGCAACAGCAATCAGGAACGCGTGGCCGAAAGAAGGGTGTATCCCTGGAATGGCAAACCCTTGCAGGTGCGCAATCCGGAATCTCCGTACCGCGGCACGATGATGGCCAACTTTGCCAGAGGTAAAGGCGACTATATGGGAACGGCCGGTGCGCTCAACGACGGGGCCGATTACACATCGCCTGTCTATTCCTATGTTCCCAACGATTTCGGCCTTTACAACATGGCCGGCAACGTAGCCGAATGGTGTTTGGACGTATATCGTCCGCTTACGAGCGAGGATGCCGACGAAATCAATCCTTTCCGAGGCAATATCTATACGACGAAAGTGCGTGATGAAGACGGTCTGATTGCCGAAAAAGACAGTTTGGGCCGTATCACCTACCGTCAGTTCTCCGATGAAGAACTGGCCAGCCGTGAAAACTTCCAGCGTTCCGACAACCGTAACTACCTCGATGGAGATTATGCTTCGGCGATTGTTGACGACTGGTTGGCCAAGGACGATGAAGGGGAAGACGGCGAAAACGAGACGGGTGTTTCAAAATCCACCACCTCCCTTCTGTATGAATACGGCGTAAGTTCGTTGATCTCCGATAAGAGCCGTGTTATCAAAGGTGGTTCGTGGAAAGACCGTGCCTATTATCTTTCTCCGGCAACCCGCCGTTATATGGATCAAGACAAGAGCGCTTCCTGGGTGGGTTTCCGTTGCGCCATGTCGAGAGTGGGGGCGGCCAACGGCGGTTCCATCAACGCCAAACGCTAATCGGTTTTAACACTATAGGGCTTGCCTCACAAGGCAGGCATCGGTAAAAGGGTTGTATGATTCAGGTTATACAACCCTTTTTCGTGTAAAGAAAAAAAGAGGAACGAAAATGATGAGGGTTTCCCGCCCCAGGCCGGTGGAGCTTCTGGCTCCGGCAGCCGGTTTAAATGAGGCCTGTGCGGCTGTTGACGCAGGTGCGGATGCCGTGTATATGGGCGGACCCGCTTTCGGAGCGCGTTCCCGGGCAGGAAACAGCATGGCTGATGTGGAAAAGGCTGTGAAGTATGCCCATCTTTATCATGCCAAATGTTATCTTACCCTCAATACGCTTATCTACGAAAATGAAATGGAGCAGGCGGTGCGGATAGCCCGTCAAGCCTATGATGCGGGGGTGGACGCGCTGATTGTCCAGGATATGGGGCTGTTGGAAGCCGGTCTGCCGCCTATTGAGCTTCATGCCAGTACACAGTGTCATATCGTTACGCCCGAAAAAGCCTTGTTTTTGGAGAAGGCGGGATTTAGACGCCTGGTGTTGGGGCGGGAATTGTCGCTGAGGGAGATAAAGGAAATAGCCTCTTGCGTGCGTGCGGAGATAGAGACGTTCGTACATGGGGCGTTGTGCGTGAGTTATAGCGGCAGGTGTTATATGAGTTGCCACATGAACGGGCGGAGCGGAAACAGGGGAGAGTGCGCTCAAAGTTGCCGTTTGCCCTACCGGCTTGAGAATGCGGCCGGCAAGGTATTGCAACAAGACCGCTATCTGCTTTCGATGAAGGATTTCCATGCCTATGCCCGATTGGAGGAACTGATAGAGGCCGGTGTATGCAGTTTCAAGATAGAAGGCCGGCTGAAAGACGCGGTTTATGTGAAAAACATCACGGCTTACTATCGCAAGAAGATAGACGCCTTGCAGAAAAAGGGGCTGGTGTGCCCCACTTCAAAGGGGCGGATCTATACCGATATGCGGCCCGATGCGGAAAAAACCTATCACCGGGAATACACCGATTTCAATTTGGATGGCAAGCGGGCGGATTGGGCCGTGTTCGGCACCCCTAAGGCTACGGGCGAACGTATAGGGCGTCTTGAAGCGGTAAAGGAATATACGCCGGGTCGCTATTCGGGTCTGTGCATAGAGGTGAAGACCGATCAGGCAACTACGGTTTTTGAAAGCGGAGACGGGCTTTGCTATTATGATACGGAAGGCATTTTACAGGGAGGAAACATAGAAAAGGCTCTCAGGCAGGCATCTTCCTGGTTGCTTTATCTGCAAGGGCCCGGACGGGCATCGATGCTGCCTCCGCTTGGTTGCCTATTGTACCGGAATCGCAATGCGGCATTTGAAAAAGCCTGGGGGACCGCATCGGTTGTCCGTAAGATTCCCGTTCGGATAGTTGTTGATACCGACAGGCTGAAAGTGTGTGTAAGTTGGGATGAATGCCCTTCGGAAACGGTGCGTGGCACTTTGGAATGTGCCATTGATCCAACCCGGGTGCAGGAGGCCCGGGATGCAGGCAATGCCGATGCCATGCTGTTGCGTCAGTTGGAAAAACTGGGGGGCACGGCCTATGTGGCAGGGGAGTTGCGCTGTGAGGGAAAACGCAAGATATTTGTGCCGGCTTCGGTATTGAACGAGTGCCGCCGTAGGTTGGTGGAAGGATTGGACGAGATAGGGGAAAAAAGCTATACGCGCAGGCCCGTTGAACCGATCCGCCCTACAGCGCATCCTTATCCCGGGTTGCAGCACGGCTTTCTGGACTATACCGCCAATGTGGCCAATCATTGGGCGGCCAACTTTTACAAACGCCATGGCGCCACGCAAATCCAGCCGGCTTTTGAAGTGCGTACAGTGCAGGAGAGGCGAGAAAAAGGGCAGTTGCTGATGGTCTGCAAGCATTGTATCCGCTATCAGTTGGGACAATGCCTCAGGCAAAAGCCTACGCCCGATTATGCAGGCGATTTGTATCTGTGTTACGGTGAGAATAAATTCGCGCTGCATTTCGATTGCGCCAATTGCCGGATGGAAGTGCGTAGCGGTGAGGTATAAAAACGGAATCATGCAGATAAAGAAGAAAAAGACAGGGTGCAGGGGTATAGTGTGGATTCTGGGCGTTTGTGCGCTCTCGGCTTGTGCCCGTTATGGATCCGCCCCGACGGGAGGGCCTATGGATGTGGCGCCGCCGGTGCTTCTCAAAGCCTTGCCTGCGGAGGGAAGCCTCAACGTGGAAGTGGCCGCGGCCTCCCGGCAGATAGTGTTGGAATTCGACGAATATGTGGTGTTGAAAAACACCGAAAAAATCGTTACCTCCCCTCCGCTTTCCAAGGTTTCTTATGCCTCCAATCTGAAGAAGGTAAGGGTGATGATAGAAGATACCTTGAAAGAGGGTGTTACCTATTCCATCAACTTCAAAGATGCCATCGGCGACTTGCATGAATCCACGCCGCTGAGCGACTACACCTACTTTTTCTCCACAGGCCCGGGCATCGATAGCGGCCGTATTGTCGGTATGGTGCTGGATGCGTTTACCTTGGCTCCGGTAAAGGAAGCTTCGGTGATGTTTTATGCCCGTCAACCGGAGGGATATCCTGTAACGGAGGCTCCCGACTATGTGGCAGTTACCGATACCGCCGGACTTTTTGCGGCCGAATACATGCACGAGGGATGTTATTACCTTATAGCGGGCAGCGATGAAAACAGCAATTATCGGGTGGAACCGACAGAGGAGAGAATGGCCTTTACGTCGGATTGCTGGCCTACCCAGACCTATCGGGCTCCCTTGATGTTTTCCAAACAGCCGGGGATGAAAGAAAGCGATACGGTGGTCCGTCGTGTGTTCGATTCTTTGCGGGATGCCCGGAGGGAGGAAGAAAAGGTGTCTGTGACCGATGCCGGGCGCCGTCTGTTTATGTATCAAGACAGGGAGAGGGATAAATTCCTGAAGGAGGCGAAGTGGAACAAGAAAGGCGAGATAGAGATAGATTGGTACTACGTTCTTGAGCCGGATAGCCTGCGGTTTACTTTTTTGCCTGCCGTGCAGGATATCGAAATGGTACGGCAGTGGGAGGCTTCTTTGGCCGATACGGCGGGAGAAACAACAGGAAAGAACAGACGCCATCGTGTCGGCAAGGAGGAAATTCCCGATATATCCTGGCCGGATTCTCTGTATTATGTCTATATAGAGCAAGACAATCCGTTGGCCGGCAAGATTTTTTTCGATAATTACAAGATATCGGATTTGCGTCTGGCTATTCATTATAAGGGTTTCACCGATACGGCCGAGTTGATGTTGTCTCAATCCGCGGCCGGTAAGCAAGATACGGCCGCCTTTAATTTCTCGGCACGGCAACGCAACATCTTTTATACCGACAGCCTTGTGCTGGATTTTGCTTTTCCGCTTGAAAAGGTTGATTGGCAAGGGGTCTTGCTGTGGCGATATCATACAGACGAAGAAGGCAACCGCGATACGGTGCGGGAAGACATCGACGGGCTCAGGTACGGGCAGCCGAGGCCCAACCGGCTGGTGCTCCGTTACGGATGGCAACCGGGCTATGCCTATCAATTCATGTTTCCTTCGGGTTGTTTTACCGATTATTTCGGACGCGGGTCCGACACCTCTTTCCTGTCGGTCAATAGCCCCTCCTTAGACAGCTACGGGCAGGTTTTCTTTAAGATCGCCAACCTTAAGGAGGGATTCTCTTATGTGTTGCAGCTTTGCGATGCAGGTAAGAATGTGTTGCAGTCTTGCCCGGTGGGGCAGGATGGAGCGGTGGAATTCGGATATGTAACGCCCGGAGCGGTGAGTTTCGTGTTGATCCGGGACGACAACGGCAACGGGGTATGGGACAAGGGCGACTATGAACGGGGCATACAACCTGAAAGACGTTGGATTTTTCCCAAGACCCTGCGTCCCGAAGCCGATTGGCGCATTGAAGAGACGTGGCATGTTGCCGATTAGGAAATCATCAGGTTGCAACCTCGGATATCGCTGTTGTCGAATCTGCCCAATACTTCGAAACTTCCGTCGGGAAACACTTTTCCCAAATCCTGTGTGGCGATGAACGGGCAGGAATAGATATTGCCTGAATCAATCACATTGATGCCGCCCGCCAAGCCTTCCTTCTCGGCTTGCAGGGGGTCGTTGCTCCTGCGGATCAGGATTTTCATCCAAGGCGGGCATTTGAATCTTGTTCCGGAGTCGGTCATATAAGCCTGGGAAAAGAGTTCGCACATGCCGTATTCGGAATAGACGGCCGGTAGCGAGAAGGCAGTGCGGAGAATCGCATGCAGTTCCTCTTTCACCATCTCCCTTCGTCGGCCTTTCATGCCGCCGGTTTCCAATACCACGGTGTGTTTAAGCGGCATGGGGAATCGTTCGGCTAGATCAAGCAGGGCAAAACTTACCCCGAAGAGCATGGTTCTTACCCCTCGTGCCTCCAAAGACTGCATTTGCTCGGCCAGGCGGGGGTAATCGTAGAGATAGAAACCACTTTCGGGATGTTTTTTCCGGCTCAGTTTGATCAGTTTTTCCATCATGCAGATCAGCGAGGAATGCGGCTGCTCCGCATAATTGGGCAGGAGTGCCAAAAAAACGAAATCTTCCGGTTTTCCCCAAAATAGTTCAAAAGACTTTAGAAAGCATTTCTCGTAAAGGACCGCGTCCACGATATAGTGGCGGCTTTGCACCGCGCCTTGCGAAACGGTACCCGAACTCATGAAAAAATCCTCGGTGTCGAAACCCTCCAGCAGTACGGTCTGTGTTTTGAAAAAATCGATGGGCAGGAACGGGATTTGCGAGTAATGTTGCAGACTTTCCGGCTTGAGCGAGGGATAGAGATAGCGGCAGAAACTGCCGTAAACGGGATTGTGAACGAAATGCAAGCGGAAAAGCGTCAGCGCCAAACGGTTAAAATCCGCATCCGTCCGTATGGAGAAAATTTGAGGTACGAGGCTTTCTACCGCTTTCTTTGTCAACATTTTTTATAACTTTACAAGTTTGCTGCAACTTGAAATACTGCATTGTAAAAAAAAGTATTTCAGTTTTTTAATAAAAAACAGACTTGAATAACATATCAAAAGTACGAATTTTGTCGGTAATCCTTGCCGGGAGCGTCTTGGGCGGCTGTGTGAAACCGGAGGAATTTCCGGTAGAGCCGTATCTTGAATTCCGTCAGAATATCTTTTCCTACGAAGCGGATGCGGGCGGTGATACGGTGGAGCGGTTGGCAGTGGAGTTTTATTTTCAGGACGGCGATGGCGACATAGGCCGGAAAACGGAAGAAGAGGTGGAACCCTATGTGGGAGAATATTTCCACAACCTGCATTTCAATCTTCTGGAAGTCTTGCCCGACAGCAGTCTCGTGCCGGTGTATATGCGCGACAGTCTGGGCATCGAATATCCCATTTCCTACAACTATCATCTGCATTATATCGAGCCGATCAATGCCGACGGTACACTTAAAGGCACCGTTACCTGGCAGGTGGACGATTTTTCAAGTACGGCCTTTTTTATGCAAGGTAAAACGGTATGCTACGGCATTTACCTTTACGACAGGGCCCTGCATAAAAGCAATGTGATTTATACATCCCCCATAATCTTGTAGAATGCGACGGACAACTATCAATCGGAGTACGGTTATCATCGTGATTTTCCTCACGGTGGCCTTTATCTATTGGATTCGTTTGTTTCAGTTGCAGATTCTGGAAGAGCGTTATACGGTGGATGCCCGAAGCAACGCCATACGGCATAAGGTGCAGTATCCCGGAAGAGGGCTTATCTACGACAGGAACGGCGAGATTCTGGTGTATAACGAGGCCGTTTACGACCTGATGATCATTCCCGGTCAGGCCAAGGAAACAGACTGGACCTTGCTGGCGAACCTATTGGAAATTACCGAAGAAGGTGCCAAAGAACGTTATAAGAAAGCGAGGGCGTATTCGCGGCATGCGCATTCGGTTTTTGAGAAGCAGATATCCAAGGAAACCTATGGGAAATTGCAGGAGTACCTGTATCAATTCCCCGGTTTTTATGTGCAGAGCCGAACCCTTCGCCGCTATCCGCGGCCGATTGCCGCGCATGTATTGGGCGATGTGGGCGAGGTGAGTGAAAGTGAGATAGCAAGAAATCCCTATTACCAGATGGGGGATTATATCGGAAAGAGCGGTCTGGAGAAATATTACGAGGAACAATTGAGGGGCAAGAAGGGGGTGAAAGTGGTGATGGTGGATGTGCTCAACCGGGAGAAAGGGAGCTATAAGGGCGGGATGTTCGATACGGTGGCTGTTTCGGGCCATGAACTGTATTCCACCTTAGATGCCTCCCTGCAGGCTTATGCAGAGGAATTGATGTATGGCAAACGGGGCAGTATCGTGGCCATAGAGCCCTCTACGGGTGAAGTGCTGGCATTGGTGTCTGCGCCTACCTACGATCCCAATCTGTTGATTGGCCGCGTACGGAGCGCCAACTACCGTGTATTGCTGAACGATGTCCAGAAGCCGTTGTTCAACCGGGCCTTGATGGCCTATTATCCGCCGGGGTCCATTTTCAAACTTCCGCAAGCCCTCATCGGCATGCAGGAAAAGGTAATTACGCCGTATTCGGGTTTCGCTTGCGATAAAAGCACGGTGGGATGCCACAACCATCCGGATGCGATGTCGGTGGCCGAAGGGGTGAGGATGTCCTGCAATCCTTACTTTTATCAGGTTTTCCGTCGCATCATCATGCGGGGCAAAGACCCCAACCGTTTTGTGGATAGCCGTATGGGTCTTGAACGTTGGGATACCCTGATTCGTTCGTTTGGGTTGGGGCAACGTCTGGGCATAGACCTTTCCGACGCCAAGGCGGGATTCATTCCCGATGCGGCTTATTATGACCGTTATTACGGCAGGAACCAATGGGCGTTCAGCACCATCTTTTCGGTAAGTATCGGCCAAGGCGAAATAGGATTGATTCCGTTGCAGATGGCCAATCTGGCTTCCATCATGGCCAACAGGGGATATTATCGGGTGCCGCATCTGGTAAGGTTTATCGGCGAGGATAAGCAGGTAAGTCCTTTTGTGGACACTTCGGCGCACTATGTGCCTATCGACCGCAAATATTTTGATCCGGTGGTGGAAGGTATGTACGGGGCGGTGCATCTGCCCGGCGGTACGGCCCGGCGTGCCTATATCGACACGATCCCCGTTTGTGGAAAAACCGGCACTTCGCAAAATCCGCACGGAAAGGATCATGCGGTCTTTATTGGTTTTGCGCCGCAGGATAATCCCCGGATCGCCATTTCGGTGTTTCTCGAAAACAGCGGATTCGGTGGCACATGGGCCGCGCCTTTGGCAAGTCTGTTGATAGAAAAGTACCTTACCGGAAAAGTTTCCCGCACATGGTTGGAGCAGCAGGTGAAAGCCTTTACCGTGTACGAACCAGAAGGGAATCCCAAAGCCCGTTAAACCATGAATGCAGAGAGAAATACGTTTAAGAATATCGATAAGCCGCTGCTGTTGATTTATTTGCTGTTGGTGGTGGCGGGATGGTTCAATATCTTTTCGGTGGTCTATGATCCCGAAACCTCCGCCGGCTTTTCGCTGGCTTCCCGTTATGGCAAACAGTTGCTTTTTATCGGACTGGCTTTTCTGATAGGGGCGGTGGTGCTGTTGGTCGATATACGGATTTTTTCGCAATTCGCCTATCTCTACTATGGAATCGCGATAGGGTTGCTGTGCATGGTGTTGGTGTTGGGAACCGAGATTTCGGGGGCGAAGGCGTGGATAAAAATCGGTTCGTTTTCCATACAGCCGTCTGAGTTTGCCAAGATCGCGACCTGCCTGGCGTTTGCCAAATATGTTTCGCAACCGGCCATGGATATGAAACGGGTAAGGAACCAGATAGCCGCTTCGCTTTGGTTCCTGCTGCCCATGGGGTTGATTCTTTTGCAGCCGGATGCGGGTTCGGCCTTGGTGTTTGTGTCGTTTGCGCTGGTGCTTTATCGCGAGGGAATGTCGGGAAAGGTGTTGCTGGCGGGTATGGTGGCGGTGGTGTTGTTTGTGGCGGCCTTGCTGGTGAACCGCTATATCCTTATCGGGGTCATCGCCGCAGCGGTACTGTTGTTGCTTTTTCTCAACAGGCGCAGTTTTAAGAATATAGCTTTGGCGGTGTTGCTGTTTACAGTCTGCTCGTTTTATACCCTCGGTGTGGACTATGCGTTCAACAAACTCAGCGCCCATCAGCAGACACGTATCAACGTGCTGTTGGGCAAGGAATCCGATATCAAGGGCGCCGGCTACAACGTAAACCAATCCAAGATCGCCATCGGGAGCGGCGGGTTCCATGGAAAAGGCTATCTGCAAGGAACGCAGACCAAGTTCAACTTCGTACCCGAGCAATGCACCGATTTTATTTTCTGCACGCTGGGAGAAGAATGGGGGTGGGTGGGATGCACGCTCTTTCTGGTGCTGTATATGGTGTTGCTGATACGGATCGTGAAGATGGCCGAAAGGCAGCGGAGTGCCTATGCCCGAGTATATGGATACGGGGTGGCCTGTATCTTTTTCATGCATCTGTTTGTGAATGTGGGTATGACCATCGGTCTGCTGCCCGTTATCGGCATTCCGTTGCCGTTTTTCAGTTATGGAGGTTCCTCTCTGTGGGCCTTTACCCTCCTGCTTTTCATTTTTGTGAAAATGGATACCAAACGCTATGCCGGATAAACCTCAAGCCGGGGAATTCCGTATATTTGCACCCTCTTACAGTACAGATAAACGGCCTTTTGCCTGTTGGAGGTTCCGGCAGGCGTATGTGAAACCTTAATATAAAGCCCTATGAAAAAACTCCTCTTTCTTGCCGCCATGAGCGCGTTTCTGTTCAGTTCGTGCTGTTGCAACAAAAAATGCAAGATAAAAAACGATGATGAGGTGATCAACGGATATGCCCGCGTGGAACTTACCGCCGATTTGAGCCGTTTCAGCGATACGGATAGAAAAATGATGGCTTATCTCTGCGATGCGGCCGAGCTGATGGAAAAAATTTTCTGGAAAGAAGCCTTTCCCGGCGATAGGGAAGCCTTCCTCAATTCGATAGAAGATGAAAACTTGCGCAAGTTCGCCGAAATCAATTACGGCCCTTGGGACAGATTGGACGGTAACCGCGCCTTTATGAAAATTCCCGGGATGAACGGTCTCGACGACAAGCCGGTCGGTGCCTGCTTCTATCCGGCCGACATGAAGATGGGCGAGTTCGAGGCATGGAAAGACGAGAACAAGGCTTCGCACTACACGGTGATCCGCCGTGATGAAAACGGGGCCTTGCAGGCTATTTGGTATCATGACTTTTTCAAGGAAGAGATAGAGCAGGCTGCGGCCTTGTTGGATTCGGCCGCAGCTTTGGCCAGCGACGCCGGTTTTGCGAAATATCTGCGCCTGCGCGCCCAGGCCCTGCGCACCGACGATTATTTTGAAAGTGATTTGGCGTGGATAGATGCCAAGACTTCCGACATCGATTTCGTGATCGGACCTATCGAAGACTATGAAGACGATTTGTTCGGCTACAAGTCGGCGCACGAATCTTTCCTTCTGGTGAAAGACCCCGAATGGAGCGCGAAGCTTGCCAAATTTTCGGCTATGCTTCCCATGTTGCAACGTGAGTTGCCTGTGGATCCCCGATACAAGAGCGAAATGCCCGGAACCGATTCCGACCTGAACGTATATGATGTGATTCTTTACCGCGGCGACTGCAATGCCGGTGGCAAAACCATCGCCATCAACCTGCCCAACGACGAAAGGGTACACATTCAGAAAGGCACGCGCAAATTGCAGCTTAAAAACGCCATGAAAGCCAAGTTCGACAAGATTCTGATTCCCATTTCGGATATCGTGATGGATCCGGAACAGCGGGAAATGGTGGATTTCAACTGCTTCTTCGAAAATGTAACCTTCCATGAAGTGGCGCATGGTCTGGGCGTAAAGAACACCATCAACGGAAAAGGCACGGTAAGGGCCGCCCTTAAAGAGGCTTATTCGGCCCTTGAGGAAGCCAAAGCCGATATCATGGGGCTTTATATGGTGGAACAGCTCTATGCCAAAGGCGAAATGAGCGGTTCGGATGTGGATAAGAACTACATCACTTTCTTTGCCGGTATTTTCCGTTCGGTTCGTTTCGGTGCCGCCAGCGCACACGGCAATGCCAATATGCTTTGCTTCAATTTTATGAAAGCACACGATGCTTTCACCCGTACCGAAGACGGACTTTATAAAGTAAACCTGCCCCAGATGAAGGAAGCCACCAAGGCGCTGATGGCGGAGATACTCAGGTATCAGGCCGAAGGCGACTATGACGGTTTGCGCAAATGGATGGCGGAGGGAACCGTGATTGGAGAAGAACTGCAGGCGGATTTGAACCGCATCGCCGATGCCAATATCGCCAAGGATATTTATTTTGTCCAGGGCAAGGAAGTTCTGGGACTCTAACCTGTTTGCCAGATAACCGATAAATCGACGGCCCGGCAAGCTTTCGGCATCCGGGCCGTTTTTTTTATAGGAAAACAATGGAAAGTAAAAAAATAGCGGTGATAGGTGGCGGAAGCTGGGCCACGGCCATTGCCAAGATTCTTCTTCACAACCATCGTCAATTGTATTGGTGGGTAAGGGAGGAGGAGATACAGAAAGGCCTTTCGCAAAACGGCATCAATCCCCTTTATCTTTCTTCGGTGCAGTTTCCCACGGACAGAATCACGGTTTCCAACGATATCAATCTAATTGCAAGTCAGGCAGACACGCTTATTCTGGTGGTGCCTGCCGTGTATCTGCCCGGTGCCATGCAGGGCGTGGATTCCGGAGTATTGAAACAGAAGCTTGTCTGCTCGGCTGTAAAGGGGATCATTCCTGAAAAGAGTCAGGTTGTCTGCGAGTATCTGCGCGATACTTATGCTATTCCCGAAAACAGGATGGCCGTTATCAGCGGTCCTTCCCATGCCGAGGAAATCGCGCTCAACAGGCTTACCTATCTCACGGCCGCTTCGACCGATGCCGACACGGCCGCCTATATCGCCCGCTGTTTTTCGTGCGATTATGTGATTACCCGTTGCAGTGAAGACGTTTATGGTATCGAATATGCGGCGGTGATGAAAAATGTGTATGCTTTGGCGGTGGGAATCGCAAAAGGCTTGGGCTACGGCGACAATTTCGTGTCGGTATTGGTAAGCAATGCGCTTGATGAAATGCAGCGTTTCCTTTCACAGGTGCACAATATCCACCGTAACCTCAATTCGGCCCCCTATCTGGGCGATTTGTTGGTAACCTCTTATTCGCAGTTCAGCCGTAACCGTACCTTTGGCAACATGATAGGCCAGGGATATTCGGTAAAGTCGGCCATGCTGGAGATGAAAATGGTGGCCGAGGGCTATTACGCTTCGGGCAGCGTTAACGCCGTGAAGCAGAATTTCAATATAGAGATGCCGGTTTTTGAGGCCATACATGCCATTCTGTACGAAAACAAATCGCCGCGTTCGATATTCAACGGCTTAAAAAAGAATTTCCGCTAAAGACAAACATGAAAACAAGATTTTTGTGGGCCGCTATCTCCTGTCTTGGAGTTTTGGCAGCGGCAAAGGCACAGGAAATAACACCGATTTACCGGATTCAGGGCTCGGGTGCTTCTTCCGGCTACCAAGGCAGGGAAGTTGTGACCGAAGGCGTGGTTACCCTTACCCTTTTCGGAGAAAATCAGCTCAACGGGTTCTTTATACAGGATACCGTAGGAGATGGAGACGAGGCCACCTCCGACGGTATTTTCGTATATGGAAAAGAAGACGTGCGGCAAGGCGATTATGTCCGCCTTACGGCCAAGGTGAGCGAATATTCGCAGCGTACCGAACTGAGCGGGGTAAAGAATCTGGAGCTTTTGAAAAAGAATACGTCCATCCCTTTCAAACGGATCGCTTTCCCCGATGGTTTCGATTCGGAAGATGCATATGAAAGCCTGGAGGGAATGGCCGTTTTAATTCCGCACACAATGTGGTTGAACGCCACCCGTTCGCTTACTTCGGACGGTATTGTGGAATTGGGCTCCTCCCGTTTGCGTTCGCCCACCGATTACAATCTGCCTGCCAGCGAAGCCTATCTTCAGGCGGTGGCCGACAATGCCCGGAACCGCCTCTATCTGGACGACGGCAGTTCCTCCCGCAACCCCTCTCCCTGCCCGTGGCTGGATGCCGATGGCACGTGCCGCACCGGCCAAAAGGTAGACAGTCTTTTCTGTGTGGTGGATCAGGTGGATAAAAACTACCGCGTCTATGCCGTTTACGAACCCCGTTTCTATGGCAACGAACGTACTGCCGCTCCGGATGAATCTGCGTTGGGCGATTACGAACTGAAAGTCTGCGGTTTCAACATCGAAATGTTTTTTGACGAATCGCCTTTGCAACGCGCCCGCATCGTAAATGCACTGGATGCCATAGATGCCGATATGTTCGGTTTGGTGGAGGTGGGCGGCGGCAGAAAGGTAATCGACTCGCTTGTGGCCGCGCTCAATCGGGCAAAGGGAAAGGAAGTGTATGATTACGTGCGTTGGTCGGGTTATGAAACCACCTCTACCTATACGCTCAATCACATCGTGTACAGGACCGACAGACTGGAACCGTACGACAAGTATTTTATGCTGAACACGGTTTCGCCTACCAACCGTAAACTGATTCAGGCTTTTCGGGAAAAAGAACATGATCAGGTGTTTATTTTCAGCATCAATCATTTCAAGGCCAAATCGGGCACCGGAACGGGCGCCAACGCCGACCAAGGCGACGGACAGGGTATCTATAATCAAAACCGTGTGCAGGAAGCTTACGCAGTTTTGAATCAGCTTAACTCGTTGCGCTATTACTATGGTACCGAGAAAATTTTGGTGATGGGCGATCTCAATGCCTTGTACAGGGAAGATCCGATCAGGATTTTTACCGATGCGGGATACGAAGACCAGGTGCATCGTTTTTCGGAAAACTATACGTATTGCTACGACGGGCAGATACAGTATCTCGACTATTCTTTGGCTTCGCCATCCATGCAGCCTTTCGTGACGGGGGCGACGGTATGGCATATCAACGCCGACGAGCCCGCTTTTATGGACTATGAAAAGGACAGGGACAATAACGAAGGGCCTTACCGTTCTTCCGACCACGAACCGGTGATTGTGGGGCTCAGCTTTGCTTCGGTGGCCAATCGGACGCTCGTTTCGGGGTCTTTGGCCGTATATCCCAATCCGGCCAAAGACCGTTTTTATCTTCAGATGCAGGAAGCAGGCAAGGTGGAAATCCTTACCTGCGGCGGTTTGCGCCTCAAATCGCAGTCCCTGCCGGAAGGCCGGAATGAAATCGATGTGCGGGATTTACGCCCCGGTCTTTACCTGGTGCGGATACGGGCAGGAAAAGATAGCGTGAAAATGGTAAAACTATTGCTGTTATGAGAATCAATACATGGTTTTTTCTGTTAATTATTTTCATTATGGGAGGCAGTATCACCGGGGCTATGGCGCAGGATACGGAACGGGTCAACCCTTTTTTGGAATCATGGGAAAATCAACCTTATCGCATTCCTCCTTTCAGCCGCATTCAAGAGGCCGATTATCTGCCGGCGTTGAAAGAAGGTATCCGCTTGCAGAACGAGGCTGTGAGGGCCATTGCGGAGAATAGGGAAGAGGCCGGTTTTGAGAATACGGTTCTGGCTTTGCAGAACAGCGGCGAGCTGATAGATAAAGTGGCCGGCGTGCTGTTCAACATATCGGCGGCTCATTCCTCCGATGCCCTGAGGGAGATTGAAAGCGAAGCCGTGCAACTTTTGAGTGCGCAGAACGACCAAGTGTACATGAATCCTTTTCTTTTTCGTCGTGTAAAGCGTATCAAGGAAAGGGGAGAGATTACAGACCCCGTGCAATTGCGGCTTTTAAACGAAACCTACCGTCGGTTTGTGCTTAACGGAGCCGAACTCACAGATAAGGATCAGGAGAAACTGAGGGAAATCAACCGGAAATTGAGCGAAGCTGAAAACCGTTTTTCACAGAATCTGCTGTTGGCTACCGCCGATTACGAACTTTTGGTGGAAGATGCTTCCCGTTTGGCAGGTTTGCCGGAAGACGATTTGGAGCGGGCCGCAGTTAGGGCGAAGGAAAAAGGCAAGGAGGGCTATCTGTTCGGATTGGATAACCCTACCGTCATGCCCTTTTTACAGTATGTAAAAGATGCCGGCTTGCGGAAGGAGATGCTGGATGCCTATACCGCCCGTTGCTGTGCCGGCAGTGCGTTCGACAACACGCCCGAGGTAAAGGATATTGTGCGTTTGCGTATGGAAAAGGCGCAGCTTTTGGGCTATGAGGATTATGCTTCTTATGCTTTGCAGACCCGTATGGCCAAAAATCCGGCGGCGGTGTATGCACTGTTGGGGCAAATCTGGCCGGCGGCCTTGCAGCGCGCCAAGGAAGAATTGGCCGAGATGAAGGCTTACAGGAAGAAACACGATAAACTCAAAGGCGCTTTCCTGCCTTCCGACTGGCGGTATTATGCCAATTTGGTAAAGCAGGAGAAATATGCCTTGAACGACAATGAGACCAAGGTCTATTTTTCGCTCGACAGCGTGCGCAAAGGTGTGTTTTATCTGGCCGAAAGGCTTTATGGCATTTCGTTTGAAGCCTATCCCGAGGCAGAGCTTCCCACCCCCAATACTTCGGCCTATATCTGCAAGGATCAAGACGGCAGCTTGCTGGGCATTCTCTTTTTGGATATGCTGGCCCGCCCCGGTTATAAGTCGGGCGGGGCATGGAACACTTCGTATGTGGAGCAGGGGTACGAGAAAGACAAGCGTCTTGCGCCCGTTACCTCGATTGTTGCCAATTATACGCCGGCCGTAGAGGGGATGCCTGTTTTGCTCAGCATCGACGAAACCGAAACCTTTTTCCACGAATTCGGACACGCGCTGCATGCCTTGTTCGCCGAAGTGAAATACAGCGGTCTTTCCGAGACTCCGCGTGATTTTGTGGAGCTTCCCTCCCAGGTAATGGAGCATTGGGCCTTGCATCCCGATATGCTGAAGGTGTATGCCCGCCATTATCAGACGGGCGAAGTGATTCCCGACAGATTGATACGCCGTATCCAGGCCGCCAGACTGTACGGACAGGGCTTTGCCACTACCGAACTTCTGGCCGCGGCCTTGCTGGATATGGACTATCACGTGATAAAGCGGATGCCGGAAGACTTCGATCCGGCCCTGTTCGAGGAAAAGAGCAACCGGAGCCGTGGTCTGATAGCTGAAATATATCCCCGTTACAAGACCAATTATTTCGCCCATACGATGGGCGGCGGTTACAGCGCGGGATACTATGGCTATACATGGGCTGAGGTATTGGATGCCGATACCTTCGAGGCTTATGAAGAAAGCGGAGATATCTTCAACCGGAAGATAGCCTCTTCTTTCCGTAACGATATCCTCAGGAACGGCGGTATGTACGACGCCATGGAGATGTACGTGAAGTTTCGCGGTCACGAACCCGAAGTGAAGGCCCTGCTCAAGAGCCGCGGTTTGTGGACGAAGTAAAAGGTACATGATGGCGCCGATAGCCCTAAGATACTTCAGAATGATGTACCTTTAGCGGACGGAGGGAGTGTCCGTGAAGGTACATGATGAGGACGATAGCCTTGAGATACTTCAGAATGATGTACCTTTAGCGGACAAAGGAACCGTCCGTGAAGGTACATGGTGAGGACGATAGCCCTGAGATACTTCAGAATGATGTACCTTTGCAGGTGGTTGAAAGAGATTGGAAAGTGAAACGAGGTTTGTTTTGTCGGTTAGGATTGATGTTGATGGCGGTGTGCGTGTGCCAGATGGCGGCCGCACAGCGTATGGTTACCAGTCCGTATAATCCGTCCCGCGACAGATTCGGCAACAATACGGTTACTTTCCAGGCGATGCCGGCCATTTTTGGCGGTTACGGCATCGAATACAGCCGCAATGTGTTTGACCAGCAACATTGGGTAAAGTTCGGCGCGGTGCTTTACGTCTCTTCCAGTTTTTCAAAAACCCATCTTGAAGATTGCGAAAAAATGCTCGGCTTTTCGGTGGGGGCGCATCATCAATACAACTATTTCGAACTTCCCGATGTGGGGTTCCGCATGTTTTTTCAGTGGGGCGTGGATTATACGTACTTGGATTTGCGCAATGTGGCGAAGGCTGAAACGCATATCGAGAAAGTGGGCCTGGATGCCGCCATCGGATTCCGTCAGAATATCGCCAAGCCGCTCTATTTCGAGTTTTACATCGGTTACGGACAGAAATGGCTCGCCAAAGTGGATATCGACAACCGGAATGTTTCTTCGCAGATAACCGATTCCAAAGTAACCGAACCCCGCTACGACAGGCATATGTTTGATTACGGCAGGGGCGGTTCGTCATTGGTGCTGGGCCTGAATATAGGTTTTTTGTTTTAACGGGTCATGGGAAAGATACTTCGGATAGGAACGGTTTTGTGTCTGGCAGGTTGCTTGCTGTTGCCTGCCCGTGCCCAGACGCGCGCCCAACGGGTGGGGGTGCTGCAAGGTATCTATAACGAGAAAATGGTGGTGAGTTTGGTACCGATACCTTTGGCTTTCAGTGGATTCCGTATAGATTTCGATTGCCGTTTGAAAGACCGGCTGTGGCTTCAGGTAGCCCCTCAGTACAACTGCAAAAGAAGAGACGGCAATATCAAGACCGATGGGTTCTGTCTGGAAGCCAACCTGCGTTATTTCTTGAAAAACGCCTCGCCGCGCGGTTTCTATATCGCTTCGGGGCTGGGTCTTGATTACAATCAGATACAGGATCTTTACCGTTCCGTTCCCTATCACGTAAACGCCACCAGGGTGGGCGGCCAGCTGCAGATAGGATTCCAGTTCGGATTATGGCCCCGGGCCGTGATGGACGTGTATCTGGGGGCCGCGTTCCGCCATGCGTTCAACCGTTATCCCGACAACGGTTTTTCCAGCCTTACCGTAGAGCGGATGACCATCAAGCCTTGGCAGTATCATTACAGCGGGCTGTATATGATAGCCGGCATCCGCATAGGGTTGCTGTTGTAGAGGTGCGGCTTCCTATTCCGTTTTCCTCGTGTCGGCCACGATGATTCCGTCTTTCATTTCGATGCAGCGGTCAGACATCTCCGCCAGTTCCCGGTTGTGGGTTACGATAACGAAAGTGTGTCCGTATCGGTTGCGCAGTTCAAAGAAAAGCCTGTGCAGCGAGAGCGCGTTGGCTGTGTCGAGGTTGCCCGAGGGCTCATCGGCAAACACCACCTGCGGTCGGTTCACCAAAGCCCGGGCCACGGCCACCCTTTGCTGTTCACCGCCCGAAAGTTCGGCGGGCTTGTGGTCCTTGCGGTTCTTCAGTCCCAGAAAATCCAGCAGCTGACAAGCCTCCTCTTTGGCCGTTGCCGTTTTTTTTCCGGCGATAAGGGCCGGCATCATGATGTTTTCCAAGGCGCTGAATTCCGGCAAGAGGTAGTGGAACTGAAACACGAAGCCTATCTTTTGGTTGCGGAAAGCGGCCAATTTTCCCGAAGAAAGCCGGTAGGGATCGGTATCGCCGATGTGCACGATGCCGGAATCGGGCCTGTCCAGACTTCCCATGATTTGCAGCAGGGTGGTCTTGCCTGCCCCCGAAGCGCCGGTGATGCTCACCACCTGGCCCTCTTCGATACGGAGGCTCACCGACTTGAGCACTTCCAGTTGCCCGTAGCTTTTACAGATGTTTTCTAATTGGATCATAAGAGTAGTTCTTACCGGAAGACCGGCTGTATGTATGGGCTCCGCTCGGTTCATGCCATGCCTTCGCTTTGGAATGTTGCGGGCAGGCTTTCCGTAAGCCTCTTGCGGGCGGGAACCGGGAAACGCCATACGCTTGCAAAAATACCTTAAAGTTTCCTGTTAAGAGAACTTTGCTTGATTTTGTTTCTTTATTTGCGGCTGTTGGCTCGTTTTTTCCGGTCAGTATCGAGGGCGTGTATTGACGGCCGGTTGTTGATAACTGAACATCGTGCGGCGATAAGTGTTTATTCCTGCGGAAAATATAATCCTCCTGAAGAGTTTTTTTTCTCTTATTTTTTATGTACCTTTGCCCTCCCCTTTGTGGGAGATTTTTGTTTTTGATAAGACAATGATAAACATAACATTACCGGACGGTTCAGTGAAGCAGTACCCCAAAGGCGTTACGGCGCTGGAGGTGGCGGGCAGCATTAGCGAAGGCTTGGCCCGCAATGTATTGGCAGCGAAAGTAGATGAGGATATATGGGACGCCACGCGCCCCATTGACCGCGACTGCAAGCTTACCCTGCTTACTTGGCAGGATGAAGGCGGTCGCGCCGCTTTCTGGCATTCTACGGCGCATCTTGCCGCCGAGGCCATCGAGCAACTTTATCCCGGTGCCAAATTCGGCATCGGCCCCAATATCGATACCGGTTTTTACTACGATATAGATTTCGGCGACAGGGAAATATCGTCCGACGACTTTGAAAAGATAGAGAAGCGCGTGATGGAGCTTGCCGCCGAAAGGCAGGCTTTCGTGCGTAAGGAGGTGAGCAAGGCCGATGCCATCGACTATTTCACCAAGAAAGGCGATGAATACAAGGTGGATCTGTTGCAGGATCTGGAAGACGGCAAAATCACTTTCTACACCAACGGTACCTTCACCGACCTTTGCCGCGGGCCGCATCTGCCCGATACTTCCTATATCAAGGCCTTCAAGCTTACTTCCGTAGCCGGTGCCTACTGGCGGGGCGATGAGAAGCGCAAGATGCTTACCCGTATCTACGGAGTGGCTTTCCCCAAGCAGAAAGACCTTAAGGAGTATCTTGAATTTTTGGAGGAAGCCAAGAAACGCGACCACCGCAAGATAGGCAAGGAGATGGAGCTCTTCACTTTCTCCGCCAAGGTGGGGGCGGGGCTTCCCATCTGGCTTCCCAACGGAACGGCCATGCGCGAACAGTTGGAGGGCTTCCTGAAGCGCGTTCAGCGCAAGGCGGGTTATGTGCAGGTAATGTGTCCGCATATCGGAAACGTGGAACTGTACAAGACTTCCGGTCATTACGAAAAATACGGCAAGGATTCGTTCCAGCCCATCAATACGCCGGTAGAGGGTGAACAGTTCTTCCTCAAGCCCATGAACTGTCCCCACCACTGCGAAGTATATCGTTCCAAGCCGCATTCCTATAAGGATCTTCCTTTGCGGATTGCCGAGTTCGGTACGGTTTACCGCTACGAACAGAGCGGGGAGCTGCACGGGTTGACCCGTGTGCGCGGCTTTACCCAGGATGATGCCCATATCTTCTGTACCGCCGATCAGCTCAAAGCCGAATTCGAATCGGTGATTGATATCATTCTGTTGATTTTCAAAACCTTGCATTTCAAGGAATATTCGGCACAGATTTCCTTGCGGGATAAAGTGGATCACAGCAAGTATATCGGTACCGACGAGAACTGGGACAAGGCCGAAAGAGCCATTATGGAAGCCGCCCAGGAAAAAGGGCTCAACACTTATGTGGAATACGGCGAAGCCGCTTTCTACGGCCCCAAGCTCGACTTTATGGTAAAAGACGCCTTGGGCAGGAAATGGCAGTTGGGTACGGTGCAGGTGGATTACAACCTGCCGGAGCGTTTCGGCCTTGAGTATGTGGGCGCCGACAACCAGAAGCATCGTCCCATCATGATCCACCGGGCTCCTTTCGGTTCAATGGAACGCTTTTTGGCCGTGCTTACCGAGAATACCGCCGGCAAGTTCCCCCTGTGGGTTACGCCGGTTCAGTTTACGGTATTGCCCATCAGCGACAAATATCTGGATTACGCCAAGGAAGTGAAGTCCGCTTTGGAGGATTTCGATCTGCGCGGCAATATCGACGACCGCAGCGAGAAGACGGGCCGCAAGATTCGCGATGCCGAACTGAAGCATATCCCCTATATGCTTATCGTGGGAGAGAAAGAAGCGGCCGAACGCACCGTTTCGGTGCGCAAGCACGGTGAGGGCGATTTGGGAGCCTTGAAGCTGGAAGATTTTGCGGCGAAAGTGAAAGATGAAGTTAAACAATACCTGTAGTAATTAATTTAGGAGGACTGCGCCATCGCTATTACGAGTAACAGAAGTCAGAATCGCGGGTTCCGCGCTCCGGTAAAGAAGGAAGCCGAACACCGTATCAACCGCAAGATCACCGCGCCTGTGGTGCGGGTGGTGGGCGAGAATGTGGAAGCTGCCATCATGCATCTGAAAGATGCCTTGAAGATAGCCGAAGAACGGGAGTTGGATCTGGTGGAAATTTCTCCCTCTGCCAATCCGCCGGTATGCAAGGTTATCGACTACCAGAAGTTCCTTTACGAACAGAAGCGCAAGCAGAAAGAGATCAAGGCCAAGAGCGCCAAGATTGTGGTGAAGGAAATCCGGTTGGGACCGCAGACCGACGACCACGACTTCAACTTCAAGCTGAACCATGCCAGACGTTTCCTTTCGGAAGGTTCCAAGGTAAAAGTGGATGTGTTTTTCCGCGGAAGGACCATCGTTTACAAGGAACAGGGAGAGGCTATTCTGCTGAAGTTCGCCGAGGCCTTGCTGGAATACGGCAAACCCGAAAGCATGCCCAAACTGGAAGGCAAGCGTATGATTATGATGATCAGTCCCGTGAAGGCGGCGGCCAAGAAGGCGGCCCCCAAACCTGCCGAAGAATAGTTAACCCAAATATTAATCAAACATGCCTAAGTTAAAAACCAAATCGGCTGCAAAGAAGAGATTTTCTTTCACCGGAACCGGCAAGATTAAACGCCAGCATGCTTACAAAAGTCATATCCTGACGAAGAAGAGCACCAAGCGTAAACGTAATCTGACTTATTCGGCGATTGTTCACTCTGCCAACGAGGCGGCGGTGCGCGATATGCTGAATCTGTAGGCTTTGCCTGCCAAAGGCTTTCGGGAACGCCTCTAAATTTCCCGAAGAAAACATTTATTAATTGATTATGAGCATAAAGTCTTCTGAAACAATGAAGCGCTCATACAAAAACGCAAAAAAATGCCAAGATCAGTCAATGTCGTGGCCGCGAGGGCACGCAGAAAGAAGATCCTGAAGTTGACCAGAGGTCAGTTCGGACGCAGAAAAAATGTATGGACAGTTGCCAAGAACTCTTTGGAAAAAGGTCTGCTGTATGCATACCGTGACCGTAAAGCCAAAAAGAGAAGTTTCCGCAACCTCTGGATTGTACGTATCAACGCCGGTATCCGTCCTTACGGAATGTCCTATTCCGCTTTCATGGGTAAGTTGCACCAGAAAAACATCGACCTCAACCGCAAGGTTCTGGCCGATTTGGCGATGAACCACCCCGAAGCTTTCAAAGCGGTTGTAGATAGTGTAAAATAGTATTGACCCCATAAAAATATATCATCATGAGCAAACCGGCATTGATGCAATTTGTCGATACCTTGACAAACAGCAAAGAATTGCCCGCTTTTAAGGCTGGCGACACCATAACCGTAAGTTATAAGATCAAGGAAGGTAACAAGGAACGTATCCAGCAGTTCCAGGGCGTTGTTCTGCAACGTTCGGGCAGCGGTACCACGGCAACCTTCACGGTAAGAAAAATGTCGGGCAACATCGGCGTGGAAAGGATCTTTCCCATTAACTCTCCCTTTATCGAAAAGGTGGAAGTGAACAAACGCGGTGTTGTTCGTCGCGCCCGTATTTTCTACTTGCGTAAACTTACCGGTAAGAAAGCCCGTATCAAAGAACGTCGTTTCTAAACTTCCCGCCCGACTTTCCCTTGGTTATGCCGGGGGCAGGTGGGATTCAGGAAGTTCCGGATCCAGAACCGCTTGACATCTTTTGTTTTGTCAAGCGGTTCTGTTGTTTACGGGAGCTATAAGGTGTTGTTTGATAATTAAATTGAAAAATCAGAATAAAACAGGGATGGAAGCATTGCCCGTTGTGGAAACTTTTTACTCGCTGCAGGGAGAGGGCGCGCATGCCGGCTGGCCGGCATGCTTCATCCGCCTGGCCGGCTGTCGTAACGCTTGCTCTTTCTGCGATACGCGTGATTCCTGGAATGCAGGGGCTTTTCCAACGGTGTCGGTGGCCGGCCTGGCGGAGGACGCCGCTGCAAGCGGTGCGCCCTCTTGTGTGGTGACAGGCGGAGAACCTACCTTGCATAAACTCGATGGCCTCTGTTGCGCCTTGCATGCGGCAGGATTGCAGACTTGGCTCGAGACCTCGGGTTCCGAACCTCTTTCGGGCAACTGGGACTGGATTTGCCTTTCGCCCAAAAAAGGTGTCTTCGTGTATCCCGAATACTACCGGAAAGCCAACGAAATCAAGGTTGTGATACAGACACCTGATGATTTTTCTTTTGCAGAGGAGCAGGCATCGCTGGCAAACGAAAACTGCCTTTGCTATCTGCAGGCCGAATGGAGTGTTTCCAAGCGGATGTCGGAAGCGATTGTGGCCTATATCCGGAAGCATCCCCGTTGGAAACTTTCTCTTCAGACCCATAAGTTCTTGGGCATCCTCTGAAACAAGTCGGGCCGGCAGAGCGGCACAACCAAACTCTTTTTTGTTTACCTTAGCCTTATGATAAGGCGTGGCTTTTACCGGATTTTTCTTGCGATACTCTTTCTGGGCATTTCTTTGTGCGCCCATGCCACGCACCAGAAAGCGGCCGAACTGCGTGTGGAGCATGTTTCGGGTTATACCTACCGCGCCATTCTGATTACCTATACCTATACGGGCACGCAGGTGGACAGGCCTGAAATAGAAATTGCCTGGGGCGACGGTACTTTCGAAACGGTGGCCCGCCTGCGGGAGGCCTATCTGGGCAACGAAACCAAGATGAACCGCTACGAGGCGGTGCATACCTATGCCGGACCGGGCGTGTACACGTTGTTTATGGAAGATCCCAACCGAAATTCGGGCGTGGTCAATATTCCCGGCAGCGTGCTCACATATATGTATGTTTCCACCACCATCACGATAAGCCCGTGGCTGGGAGCGGGCAACAGCACACCGGTTACCACCATCGCTCCGGTGGATGACAATGCCTGTCTCGGCAAACTCTTCACTCATAATCCGGGGGCTTACGATCCCGACGGCGACAGTATTTCCTATCGGCTTATTCCCTGCCGCACCTTGAACGGCGAGGATATTCCGGGTTATACCTATCCGGCCGCCCGTGATTCTTTTTACATCGACAGCCGTAACGGCACGCTTTTCTGGGATGTTCCGACAGCGCAGGGCGAGTATAACGTGGCTATTCTCATGGAGGAATGGCGCAACAGAATCAAGATAGGCAGCCTTACGCGGGATATGCAGATTGTGGTGCGGGCTTGCGATAACAATCCGCCCGAAATCGTGGCGGACGAAACCTATTGTGTGGAAGCGGGCCAGGTGCTGCTTTTCCCTGTTCAGGTAATAGACAGAGACGGCAACAGACTCCGCCTTGAGGCAACGGGAGAAATCCTCACCGGCGGACGGAGGGCGGGGTTGCAATCTATCTACGACAGCCTCGATTCGGTTGCATACAACTTTTATTGGATAACGGATCTGTCTGAATCGCGCGCTTTGCCTTACATGCTTTATCTGCGTGCCGAAGATGACGGTGATCCGCATCTGAGCGCGGTAAAAACGGTGGCGGTTACCGTGACGGCGCCGGCAGTGCAGTTCACAGAAGTCAGCCCCGCGGGCAAGTTGCTGCGCCTTGCATGGAACAAAAGCCTTTCGCCGCATGCGGTGGGATACGAACTTTACCGGCGCGATTTCTGGCAGACGGATCTGACGGGCGGCGACGACTGCCAGACGGGGATCAGCGATACCGCCTATCGGCGCATTGCCTTTTTTTCGGCATCTTCCGATACGGTTTATGTCGATTCCGGATTGGAGGAAGGCCGGGAATACTGTTACAAAGTGGTGGTTACCTTTGCCGACGGAGCGAAGAGCAAGGCTTCGGACGCGTATTGTGTGGAATTACCCAATGTTTCGCCGCTTCTGACGCGGGTAAGCGTGGCCGGAACAGATATCTATGATGGAAGGCTGGAGGTGAGCTGGATCAGGCCGCAGGAGGCCGACAGCGCGGTTTCCTACCGGCTTTTCGGCGGCAGTGAACCCGACAGTCTGGCCTTTATCGCCGAATTTCCGTTTGATTCCTGTGTGCATTATACCGACAGCGGGCGCAATACGGAACAATTGCGTTATTTCTATCGGGTGGAGATAGATGAAAAGGCTTCGTCCCCCGCTTCTTCGGTATATCTTACCGCCACGGGAAAACCCTACCGGGTGGAACTGGCCTGGGTATGGGATGCGCCTTGGGAGGTATTGCAGTTCAACATTTACCGTTACAGCGATTCGGATTCCGGCTTTGTGCGGATAGACAGTACGGTTGAATCTTTCTATGTGGACCGTGCGGTTTCGGCCAACCAGTCTTACCGTTATTATGTGGAGGCGGTGGGTTCCTACCGTTCACGGCGTATGCCCGATCTGCTGTATAATCTTTCCAATCAGGTAACGGAGACGGCTTTGTACGGCGAGCCTTGCACATCGTATCTCTTTTTGATGCAGTCTTCCTGCAATCCGCTTTCAAACACCCTGACCTGGAGTTTCGACAGCCTGTACACACGCATGGAGGCTGTCGACAGCGGATATGTGGAGGACTGTCGGGCTTCGTTGAGTTATTATGAACTTTATCGCCGCAATCCGGACCAAAAGGAATATACATGGATTGCCACCTTGCAGGGTACCGAATATCAGGATACCGATCCGGGGTCCCTCTTTTCCTGCTACCGGGTGGTGGGCGTGAGCGAAAGCGGTCAGGAAAGCGAGCCGAGCAATACGGTGTGTACGGACAACTGGCATTGTTTCGTGTTCGACCTACCCAATGTCTTTACGCCTAACGGCGACGGGGTTAACGATGTCTTGAGGGCCAGGGATTATTCGTATATCAACAGGTTTTCCATCAAGATAGTGAACCGTTGGGGCGTGGAGGTGTTTAAGTCTGACAGGCTCGATTTTGAATGGAACGGACAGCTTCATAACAAAGGCAAGGCTTGCCCCGACGGGGCATATTTCTATATGGCTGAATTTGAAGGAATCGCCGAGGGACGGGTATTGAAAAAAGTGCAGTCGGGAAGCGTAACGATTCTACGTTGAAGGTTGGTTGAAGACCAACGTTTCCGACAGGTCATGCGCACAGAATAAGTTCGCCCGGGTTTGGCTTCTGCGCCTGGCTTAATTTAAACGTCGGTTGGAATCCACGCTTATTTGAAATAGATGAAGCCGGCGGCGGGGGAATTGCCGTAAAAAACTATCAGAAAAATTGCGGCTGCCACCAGAAGAAACTTGGCGACCAAGGGAAGCCGTTCGAAAGTCCGTGCCAAGGTTTTTTTCTGCCTTTCCCTTACCACAAGCAAGAAAAGGAACATCAGGATCATCATCAGCAGGGCCTCGCCGTGCCAGGCCAGAATCTGCGGCAGTTGTGTCCATCCCATATTGTCGAAAAGGCCGAAAAACATATCCGAAGCAGTTTGCAGACTGCCGGCGCGGAAGAAAATCCAGGCCATACCCACGATATGGAACGTGAGCAGCCAGCCGATAAGACGGAGCGTGCGGTTTCTTTCGGTAAAGATATGCCAACGGGTCAGTTTCTCTATACACAGGGCCACTCCGTGCAGTCCGCCCCAAATAATGAAACCGATGCTGGCCCCATGCCAGAATCCGGCTGCGAGCATGGTGACCAGAATCGCGGCCGTTGTGCGGAAAACGCCGTGTCGGTTGCCGCCGAGGGGAATGTAGAGATAGTCTTTGAACCAAGAAGAGAGGGTGATGTGCCACCTGTGCCAGAAGTCGGTAAGGGAAGAGGCCTTGTAGGGCGAGCGGAAGTTGGCCGGCAATTGGAAACCGAACAAGGCGGCAACACCTAAGGCGATGTCGGTGTATCCCGAAAAATCGCAATATATCTGCAAAGAGAACCCGTAAACGGCCGCCCATTTTTCGAGGCCGGTAAACAGGTCGGGATTGTCGAAGATAGGAGAGACAAGATTGAGAGACAGGTAATCGGCCACCAATATCTTTTTGAACAGACCGCATACAATCAATACAAGCGCGTACGAAAACTCCTGTCGGGTAAGCATGTAATGCCGTTTGAGCTGGGGCAGGAATTCATCGGCCCGCACAATGGGGCCTGCGGCCAGTTGCGGAAAGAAACTCATGTAGAACCCGAAGTCGGAAAAGCTCTCGGCCGGTTGCGTATCGCCACGTTTGAGGTCAACCAGATAGCTTATGGCCTGAAAGGTAAAGAAAGCAAGTCCTACGGGGGGCAACAGGCGTTCTATGGTGGCGGCGGCATAGTTGAAAGGGATTCCGCCGGAAAGATAGTCGATGGCGGGAAGTCCGCCGCCCCAAAAGGCGTTCCATAGTTCGGTGAAAAAAACATTGTATCTGAAAATGAACAATATCAAAAGGTTGGCTCCGACACCCACACACAGCCAGAATCTTTTGGAGGAACTTTGTCCGATGCGTTTTCCTATATGGTAATTGAGAAAAACGGAAAGCAGAAGGATAAAAACAAACAGTCCGGCTATCTTGTAGTAGAAAAAAAGGCTGCAGGCAAAAAGGAACAGGTTTCGCAGGCGGCGGTTTTTGTAGCAAAGCGAAAAGCCTCCCGTTACCAGACAGAGAAAAACCCAAAAATCGGGACTTGTGAAGAGGAAGCCGCTTTGGGGCGAGTAAGCGAGAAAGTGGAGGAGAAAGTCCATGCTTATTGGGTTTGAACGTCGGATAAGAGCTGTTTGGCGCGTTGCATCATCAAACTCTTGCGTTGCTGCAAAAGGAAGCGGCGATAGGCATCCAGAAGCGCTTTGTACAGGAGTTTTCCGGCCAAGTCGGCCCCTTTGGCGGTAAAATGCACGCCATCGCGTGCCGCCAATGCCGGCTGGCTTTCGGCCCAATGGCGCATCGCGTCATCTCCCCCCATGGCCTCTTCCAGATCCCAAAACACACAGCCTGTCTGAAAAGCACATTCCCGTTGAATGGCTTTGAGCCGTTTCATGTCAGGACGGGGCTCGAGCGAGGAGTTTCCGCTCATTCCCACCACGATCACCGGTATCTTGGGCATCTGGATGCGGATGAAATTGAGTTCTTTAAGCAGCAGGAAGCGGTAGTAACCGTAGTCTTCGGTTTTGCTGTTGGCCGCCACAAGGCATGGATTGCCGAACTGGTAGATGATGAGCCCGGTATTGAGCAGATAAAGCTGCGTATTGAGAAAAAGGCTGTTGTTTGCCGAGAACATATCGCCTGCATAGCCGGTCATGGATATGTTGTCAACGCTTACGCCAAGTGTGTCGTTGAGGGCTAATGCGTAGAGATTATGGTTCTTGAGCAGTTTCAGCTGCAAGGAAATTTCTTTCTCTTGATGAAGAGGGTAGGTGATGCGTTGCAGACCAAAGGCTTCGAGTACAGCGGCGGGAGGGATTTTGCGGTTGTCGGCAGACAATTGCAGGTTGTATTCGGAAATGTCGGCATGGACAACGGCTTCGGCGCAAAGACCTTCGGTACGGTATTCGGCCGGCAGATTGAACCGGAGAATACCTTGGTCATTGCTCTTTTGCAGAATGGCATTGAGGGCGGGCGGTGCCAGATAGGCGGTATAGAGGCCGTAATTGCCGCGTAGGGCATCGGGTTCAGCTTTCACCACATTCCATTTCCCGCTCTTCTTAAACTGGAAGTTTCCCCATGAAGAACGTAGTATGGGTAACAGACCCGGTCCCGAACCGCCGAAGTCGGCCTGCATCAGCCGGCGCAAGGTGCCGGTGATGTGGTCGTTTTCGATCTGCGCGTCGCCATAATGGAGGATGCGGATAAAACTGCGACGGTTCCGTGCCAGAGGATCATCCCAAAAATCGGTTTTCTCGTACATGGCATCCAGTCTCTCCCGTTGAGCGGGATTGCGCAGTGCCAGAAGTCGGGCAAAAAAGTCGTGCAGCAATTCTTTTCCGATCTGGGCGCTGTCGTACTCAAAGGGGGTGATGGGAATGTTTTGCAAGGCGGGCTTGTCGAAGATGTCGGCTTCCAGACGGTACACGCGTTTGTAGAAAAGCATCAGGCTGTCGTGTTGCCACTGCTTTTGGAGAAGCTGTGTTTCGGCTTCTTCTTTTTCTTCCAACTCTTTGTTTTCGGGTTTGATGTCGTTCCAGATGCGTTTGGCCTGCCATTCCCGGTGTTGGGGGCGCGACCAAATGGGGCTGAGGTCAAAATTGATTTCGGGTGCCTGGCAACGGAACAGCGGTTCATATCCCACCATGGGTGCCATGAAATGCATCAGCAGGAGAAAAAGCAGCGCACACGCCGAAAAAAGGAATGTTTTGACGGGTTTCATGTACCGCGGGCGTTAGATTTTCCGGATCAATAGTTGGTGGTAACGATCTTAAGCACCTGTCCGGGATAGATGGTGGCCTTTTTGTTGAGTTTGTTGATGCGGATCAGTTCGTTTACGTTAGAACCTTGATAACGCCGGGAGATGGAATACAGGGTTTCTCCTTTCTTCACGGTGTGGTAGAGGGTACGCGTGGCTTCCATCTGCGAGGGGCTCTTGGTGGCCGGTTTATCATCCCTGGGCTTGGTGGTGGTCATGCTTACCTTGCCTTTTTCGGTATTGCCTTTACCGCTGGCATCGGGAAATTTGAGCGCGGAACTCGAGGGCATGGGCCTGTCGTAGGAATAGATATACAGGATTTGGTTGGGATAGATGGTGGAGGAACGCAGGTTATTCCATTTCATGATATCGGACACCTTCACCCTGAATTTGGCAGCGATGCTGGAAAGGGTCTGTCCCCGTTGCACACGATAGGGGAAGCGGGAGGGGGTGAGGGGGATGCGGTTGTTGGTGTCGGCGTAGATGTCTTCTTCGTTTTCCATGAACTTCACGGTAAAGTTGACAGGAAGACGAAGGCTGTAGTAGTCGGTGTTGCCCGGAATCACATCCCGCCGGTACTGGGGGTTGAGGTCGCGCAGTACTTGGATGGGGATATTGAGCTTGTCGGCCACCACGCTCAGGCTCAGATCATGGGTAACCATCAGCGTGTCGGTGAGCAAGGGGGGATTGAGCGGGGTATTGAATCCGTATTCCCGGTAGTAGTTCATCACGTAAGTGGCACCGATAAAGGCCGGTACATAACCTCTCGTTTCCCGGGGAAGGAAATGGTAGATTTGCCAGAAATCGGTTTTGCCTTGTGCTTTGCGGATGGCTTTGTTTACATTGCCCGGTCCGCAGTTGTAGGCGGCGATGGCCAGAATCCAGTCGCCGAAATTGTCGTAAAGGGCTTTCAGATAGCGGGCGGCGGCATCGCTGGCATGGCTGGGATCAAAACGCTCGTCCACATTGTTGTCTATCTTCAGGTTGTACATCTTGCCGGTTTGGTACATGAACTGCCAGCTTCCGGCCGCTCCCACTTTGGATACGGCCCGGGGATTGAGGGCCGATTCTATAATGGCCAGATATTTGAGCTCCGGTGGAACCCCGTTGCGCTCCATTGCCTGTTCAAAGATGGGGAAATAATATTGGGAAAGAGCCAGCATCACATCTACCTGTTGGCGGCGTTTGTTTACATAAACGTCGATGTAGCTCTTCACTTTCTGGTTGTAGGGCAGTTTCACCACTTGGTTTTCGCTCAGCCCTTCCAACCGTGCCTTATAAACGGAATCGGGGTCATTGTAATAGGGAATCTCGCCCGAGAGCTCGGGCCGTTCCTGTATTTGGGAGGTGTCGGGATTCTTTTTGCCGGTCTTGTCGAAAAAACGCAGTTCCCGGGATAGGAAAAACTCTTCCAGCAAAACGTTGGAAAGGCTGTCTTCTCGGGTTACGGCTTGGTTTTTCGCTCTTTTCTCTTCTTCGTTCTCTGCAAAGAACTGCGTGGCCGTAGTTGCTTTCAACACGTTGAGCGCAACAAAAGCCATAAGAAAGCAAACGTAGAATCTTGAAGTCGGTTTTATCGTCATTATGCAGTGCTGTCTTTTGCGGCAAGGCGCAAAAGGGCAAAGATACATAATTTTTTGCGCACTGTCGTATCCGGCCCGGAGGGCAAGAAAAAGGCGGGTGAAATCCAAGATATATTCCTTGTGATGCCGGACCACGGCAATTATCGGCAGGCAAAGAAAAACCTCCCCGGTTGTGTCGATAGACATTACGGGGAGGTCTTTTAGGATGACGGTTATCGGCTATGCCGAGGCGGTTAAACGTAGGCCGAAGACCAACTATTTCAGTTTGTTCGTCTTCCAGGAATCACCCATCTGTGTGCCGGTCGCGATTACCGGATTTTGCGGTTTCTCATTGGCTAGGAACGCTTCTTTCCGGACATTTGTTTTGATATAATCCGCCAATTCGCCGTAGCTTACATCACCTTTGGTTTCCTGAATCTTCTTCAATAAAAAGTAGGTGAACAAGCCATGCTGTTTTTCCGTATATGGCATGGCTGTTTCATCGCCCGATGCGGCCGAGAACACCACCGTATTGCCTTCTATCGTTTCTTTCTTCGCTTCCCGCGCCACGCCGCGTGCGGCCACCAACATCGAACCGTCGCGGTTGGCACCGGTAAAGCAGGCATCCATGAAATAGGTTACGCTTTTGGCTTTTGAATCGGATAGGGTTTTATATAATTGATTGAGGCTGTAGCATGTCGCGACATTCGTTCCTTTGCCGTCGGTCGGTACCAGATAGGCATCCCCCGTCTTTTCATCCGGAATACCGTGACCACAATAGTAAACGATTGCTTTTGCGTTATCAAAGATATTCATCGCCTGAACCATCTTCTCAATACCTCCCGCTATAAGCCCCAGCGAAGCATCTTTGTAGAACCAGACCTGACGTTCAGGAACGCCCAAGGTCTTGATGCAATATTCCTTCACCGCTTCTCCATCATTGAGCGCGAACTGGACATCATCCACAAACTCATAATTTTCATTGGCGATAATGAGCACAAAAGTATTGGGACTTGTTTTGTCCGTAATGGGAATATTGACATCCACATCGCTGTTACGAGGCTGTACCGTGGTTTTTGTATCTTCGACACCTTGGGCTGCCGCCAAATAATCTTCTTTATCAGTCAAAGATGCCGGAGCATCATTGTCCGATAAATCCACAAACTCCTGTAGTTTGAACTTCCCCAATAATTTGTTTCCTTGCGCATCGCCCATTCGAGCCAAGGAGGCGGAATGATCATAGATTGGATAGCTGCTGTTGTTAACGTTTTTTGTATTACCAAAAGAAATCTTTCCCACCGAGAAGCCGCTACCGCCACTGGCGGCCGTTCCAATCACTTCGGACTCGATGTTGACCATAACGTAATATTTTCTTCCCCCTTCTACTCTAAAGGTTAAATCATCTCTTTCCTTACGTTTGGAAGCCGTTACGGTAGAAATGGAAACGATTCCTGTAGGAACGAGACATTCAAAATATTTTTTTGCTTTGATGGTACCTAACTGTATTTCATTTACTGTAATAGGAAATTTTGCCGCCCCATAAGGGTCTTTTATTCCTAAGGCGGTCTCTCTTAGGATATAAACCGTTGCTGTATTTTGTGAACTCTGTGCCATGATGATATTCACAGAATTTGCAACAATGAAACCCAGTACAGCTAGTCTAAAAAAGATTGGCATTTTTGTTTGAGTCTTCATTTTATTTCAGTTTAGCTGATTTCCATGTGTTCTGATTCTGTGTGCCGGTCGCGATTATCGGATTTTGCGGTTTCTCATTGGACAGGAACGCTTCTTTCCGGACATTTGTTTTAATATAATCCGCCAATTCACCGTAGCTTACATCACCTTTGGTTTCCTGAATCTTCTTCAATAAAAAGTAGGTGA
>CAMWNM010000009.1 GCA_947175635.1 uncultured Bacteroidales bacterium
CGCAGAAGCCAAGCTTGCTTGGATTATGCCATGGCGAGAAAACGTCGGATGAAATCCAACGTTTATTCAACAATCACGTTCCAACCGTGCTTATCTTCCATTTCACCTTCCTGAATCGCACGGAGAGCCTTGTACAGTTTGGTGGAAACAGGACCGGCCTCAGTACCGTTGCCAACAGCGAACTCATGCCCCGTGGCACGGTCAACGATTTTGCTGATAGGCGAAATAACGGCAGCCGTACCGCAGGCTCCGATTTCATCGAACGTGGAAAGTTCCTCTTCGGCAACCGGACGACGTTCCACTTCCATACCCATATCCTTTGCAATCTGCTGCAGACTCATATTGGTAATGGAACGCAGGATGGAGTTGGAGTCGGGCGTGATGTATTTGTTGCCCTTGATGGCAAAGAAGTTGGCCGGACCGGCTTCATCGATATACTTATGTTCTTTGGCATCGAGGAACAATACGGTGGAGAAACCTTCTTCGTGCGCACGTTCGCTGGCACGCAAGGATGCGGCATAGTTACCGCCCACCTTGAAAAGACCTGTACCAAGAGGCGCCACACGGTCGTAGTCTTTCACGATCTGCATGGGAACAGGCTTGAAGCCCGACTTGAAGTAAGGCCCCACCGGACCGCCGAACACCACGAATGTATATTCCTTAGCCGGCTTAACGCCCACTTCGGCCCCCGAGCCGATAAGAAGCGGCCGCAAGTAGAAAGATGCGCCCATTCCGTAAGGAGGAATGTATTTCTCATTGAGTTTGACCACTTTCTTGCAGGCCTCGATAAACAATTCGGTGGGAACCGGCTGCATCAGGATGCCGTTGGCCGACAGAAGAAGACGTTTGGCATTTTCATCGGGACGGAACATCCTTATTTTACCGTCTTTTCCCCTGAAGGCTTTCAAACCTTCAAAAGCTTCCTGACCGTAGTGCAAACAGGTGGCGGCCATATGGAGGTTCAGCATTTCATCTTGATGAACGTCCAAGTCGCTCCATTTGCCGTCTTTGTAGTAGGCACGCACGTTGTAATCGGTCTTGTAATAACCGAAAGGTAGGTTTTTCCAATCGATTTCGCTCATGGTTTTATATTTTTTAGATTGATTTTAACATTATTGGAATAAACAGGATGCCCTGCCATTTTCGAGTGCGAAGATAGCAACAATTTCGATACCCCGTCTCATTGGCCCGGAACAGACAGCATGGCTCAATCCCGCCGACCGAGAAAGATCATGATATAGTAAAGCAAAGTTGCCAAAGAGGTCAGAGCGGCAATCACATAGGTATAGGCCGCCGTACGCAAGGCACTGCAAGCCATAGGCCGGGTCTCCACGGTGGCGATCTGCGTGCTGTCGAGCCATGCGATGGCCCGGCGGCTGGCATCTATTTCCACCGGGAGGGTGATAAAGGTGAACAAGGTGGTGAGCGCAAACAGACAAATGCCGAAAAGCAAGAGGGATGGCGTGGTTTCCACCAACAGCACCCCTGCCAGCAAAATCCACATCACGATACGGTCAACCGCACTCACGAATGGAACCAATGCTGAACGCATGCTGAGCCAGGCATAGGCCGTTGCGTGTTGAACCGCATGGCCGCATTCGTGAGCCGCCACGGCGGCGGCCGAGATATTGTTGCCGTAATAAACGTCTTTGCTCAGATTAACCGTCCGCTTGGCAGGATTGTAGTGGTCGGTAAGCATCCCGGGAATACATACCACACTCACATCCCGTATCCCGTTGTCCCGTAACATTTGTTCAGCCACATCCCTACCCGTCATTTCGCCAGGAAGCAAAACTTTCGAATATTTCCTGAACTTGCTTTTAAGTGAAGTCTGCACAGCCAGACTCAATATCATCAAGGCGATGAAAATAACCCAAATCATCGGAATCCCTGCTTCGGGATTTACATACAGCATCATATCTCTACTTTTTTAAGTTATCACTCAACCGTCCAGGCAGCGCCTTCCTTACCGTCCATCACCGAAATGCCGATCTTTTTCAGCTCATCGCGAATCAAGTCGGAGGTTGCGAAATCTTTGGCCGCCTTTGCCTTTGCACGGATATCCAGCACAATATCCATCACGCCGGTCAACCGGTCGGCCGATTTATCTCCACCCGCCTGCGTTTGCAAACCCAATATCCGTTCCACAAACACCTCGTACAAATTCTTTGCCACGGCGATATCTTCCGCCGTAAACTCCGACTTATTGTCAGCCGAAGCATTTACCGTTTTAAGCACATCGAAAAGATGCGAGATCAGAACAGGGGTATTGAAGTCATCGTCCATGGCCGCATAACACTTGTTGCGGATATCCGACAAAAAGTCCCTTACGCCCGATGTTGTTGCAGGTTTTACCCGATCCAAAGCCGTTTTCATCTGCAAGAGCCGTTGCAAGCCTTTTTCGGCCGAGATCAAAGCCTCGTTGCTGAAATCGAGCGTGCTGCGATAATGTGCCTGAAGAATGAAGAATCGTATCGTCATCGGTTCATAGGCCTGTTGCAGCGCTTCATGCTTACCGGTAAAAAACTCTTCCAAGGTGATGAAATTGCCCAACGACTTACCCATCTTCTTGCCATTGACCGTAATCATATTGTTGTGCAACCAGTAACGGCAAGGTTCTTTTCCGAAAGCGGCGTTCGATTGAGCTATTTCGGCTTCATGATGAGGAAACATCAAATCCATGCCTCCTCCGTGAATGTCAAAAGGCATACCGAGATATTTCTGCGACATGGCCGTACATTCGGTATGCCAACCGGGAAAACCGTCGCTCCAAGGTGAAGGCCAACGCATGATATGTTCGGGCTGCGCCTTTTTCCAGAGGGCGAAATCGGCCGCATTCCTTTTTTCATCCTGAGAAGCCAGGTTGTCCCGGGTGGTGGCCATCAGTTCCTCCAGCACCCTGCCTGAAAGTTTTCCGTAAGGGAACCGGCGGTTGTATTCCATCACGTCGAAATATACCGAACCGTTGATTTCATACGCCATACCAGTTTCCAATATCTTTTTTATCAGTTCTATCTGCTCGATGATATGCCCCGAAGCCAGAGGCTCGATAGAAGGTCTCTCCACCCCCATCTTGTCCATAAAAAAGTGGTAACGGTTGGTGTAATGTTGCGCCACCTCCATCGGTTCAAGTTGTTCCAGCCTGGCTTTTTTGGCAATCTTATCCTCTCCTTGATCGGCATCGTGTTCCAAATGTCCGACATCGGTGATATTGCGCACATAACGCACCTTATAGCCAAGATGTCCGAGATAACGGAAAACAATATCGAACGTTACCGCAGATCGGGCATGTCCCAAATGCGGGTCACCGTAAACGGTAGGACCGCACACATACATACCCACCAAGGGCGCATGCAGGGGTTCGAACACTTCTTTTTTACGCGTGATCGTGTTGGTGACGCACAGATTGTGTTTCCGAATGTTTGTTTCCATAATCGTAGTCCGTATTTCAAACTTCATGTACCGCGGATGCCCAACAACCGCAACTACACGAACATTTTCGCTATTCTTTTCCTGTCGGTGCCTGAGCGAAAGCCTCCACCTGACCGAGCGGCAATGCCGAGGAAAGCATGCCGATGGCCATGCCCACGCTCCATACCAACAACACATCGGCTCCCTGCCAATACACAGGATAGGCATCCGTGATATAATTACCCGATCCGCCCCCCAGTTTGACCCAACCGAAATACTGTTGCCCGAACGCAAGCAAACTTCCCAGAACGAGTCCGGAAAGCGTTCCCCACCAGGTAACCAACAGGCCATTGCCGAAAAACACCTGCCGCAAGTGCCGCCGGCGCATTCCCATACCGGCCAGGATGGCTATATCGCGTCGTTTCTCATACATCAGCAACATCTGGTTGGCCACCATCGTAAAGGTTGCGATCAACATCACAAAGGCAAACACAGCCACTACTATCAGTTTCTCGGCCTTCATGCTCTTGAACATGGTTTGCTGCTGTTCCATGCGGTCCTTCACCAAGAAACCGGCATCCAGCACCCGCTTGAGGTTTTCCTTCGTCTTTTTCTCCCCCACGGCCGGATCCACCCTTACCTCTATGGCCGACAACTTACCGTCCGCATTAAATACAGAGCGGGCAAATCCCAGACTGCAAAAAAGATACTGGTTATCGTACTCGGGAATCGAACTGAAGAGGCCCGACGGATACACCGCAAAAGACGACACCGATTGTGCCATGGCAAAAGGACTGTCGAGCAAGCGGGCATCCACCGCATATAACGAACAGGCTTCGGCATGCGAAGGCGGAATCTGCATCTGGGCAAACACCCCGCCTCCCATCAATACCAAAGCCGCCGATTCGTCATAGTCGAGATTGTAACGCCCCGAATATATCTGTGCGGCGATATCCGAAACTTCCGTAAAGCCTGTATCCACACCTTTAAGCTTCACCATGCAGTTCTGCCCGTCATAGGCAAGCAAAGCCTGATCCTGCAAGACACCCGATGCTGCTTTGACACCTTCGGTGCGCCACACGGTCTCCAACCATTCGCCAGCCTCGAAAAACTTTCCGGCAGCCGCTTCTATCCTCAATTCGGAATCCACCCCCCAGAAACGGTCCGCCACAAACCGGTTCATACCGTTCATGACCGACAATATCAACACCATCGCCGCCGTGCTGACAGCAATGCTCAATACCGCCACCCGTCCGATAAGGCTCACCAAGGGACTTTTTCCGGCGCGGAAATAACGTGCGGCGATAAAAAAAGGAAGTTTAACGGCGGTCGACATATTCTTGCCTGTTGTAAAGCGTTCTATTGCATTAAAAGCTGTTCGATACGCTCCACTCTGTCCAAAGTGTCGTCGATAAAGAACTCCAAACGCGGCACAATGCGCAACTGGTTCTTAATCCGTTGCCCCAGAAGACCCCGGATTTCAGCCGTCTTTGCCTTGATCTTCTTCAAAGTGGCCGCTTTATCGCTGTCCGGAAACAAACTCAGATTCACCCGCGCCACCGACATATCGGGCGTAATACGGATAAACGTCACCGTCATCATGATTCCCGGGAAATAGGGCTGCATCTCCAGCCTGAATATCTCGCCCAGCTCTCTCTGCAAAAGCCGGTTCACTTTCTGTTGTCTGCTGCTGTCCATACCGACAAAGATACAGCAAGTTTCTCATTCCGCCACACCCCGCCCACCGCCGGCAGCAACCCGAACAACAGGAGGGTGAAAGCACACGATGAAAATCGGTATTCCGAATTAAGTCAGAAATATGTACTTTTACGGGCAATGAAAAAACGCCATCTATCCGTCTTGATCCGTTTGGTTCTTGCCGCGATGCTCTCCTTGGAGTGTCTCGCTTCCTGCAGAAACCAGATCAGCCACGGCAATATTCCGGAGGTAACCGTCAACTTCAAGGTTTACCCCTATGCCTGGGACAACACGCTGTTGGTTGCCGGCAGTTTCAAATATTTCCCTTGGGGATATATGGGCGTCTGCATCTACCATATAGGATATATGGATGAAGAATACGTAGCCTTTGAACAAGCCTGTCCTCTGGACTGGGAAGATGGCTGCATGGTGGAATACGACCGAGAGACAGACCGCATGATCGGCAACCGATGCGGCTATGAATACAGTAGCTTCAACGGATACGGCTACAGCCCCGAGGTGCGCCGCTACGCCTTGCGCAAATACCACATCACTTATTTATCGGACGGTTCCTTTACCGTCTCCAACTGATATCGAAAACAACGCATAAAAACACATCAAAATGAAAACGAAGATTTTATTCGGAATCGTACTGGCATTCCTCCTCAGCCTGCATGTCAATGCAGCCAACGGATTGGTTATGGGCGATCTGACCAAACGTCAGCAAGACAGCATCATCTTTGCCTTTCCCTATTGTATGCCCGGAACGGTGTATTTTAAAGACGGTTCTGTCAGCAATGCCAAACTCAACTACAACTATTACGACCCCCAGGTGCTTTTCAGAAACGACAAGCCCGAATCTCCCGAAGACACCCTCCGGCGCTTGGATAATCTGAGCAACGTTCAACTTATCCTGATTGGAGAAAGAATGTTTGTTCCTGTACTCTCCGGCTTGGGCGAAGTGATTCTCAACAACCGGATCCGCCTTATCCTCAGCCGCAAGGTAAATATCGAGGAAAAGAAAACGGGAGCCTACGGAACGGGCGGCTCCACCTCCTCAATCCGAAGCGTATCGGGCATCAACAGCAACGGCACCAACAGCAGCGGTTATACCGGACAGACTTCATTCGCCAGCGTCGAATACGATTTTGCCAGCACTTCGGAACTCTCGATCGACAACCGGCTTTTCTTAATGAAAGACACCAAGCTGGTGCCGCTTACCAAAAAAAATCTTCTCAAAATGTTTCCCGGCGCCGCTGACTTCATCAACCGCTATTTGGAAGAACAGAAACCTGCTTTGGACGACCCCGAGGCCATGAAGAACATGGTGAATTTGATCTATGCGAACGGGGGCGGACAAAAATAGTTTGGAAAAAATTATCGGATTTGATTACCTTTGCAGGATAGACTGCTTGCTTCTTTCCCGGAAACAGTCAGTCATACAAACATTTATATGCCAATAAAACAAGGGGGTATGAACCGCCCCGCTTTTCTTTTGCGTGTTCGTACAAGGTGGCTTTTCCCCTTGAGACGGGCAAGATTATGGGTGGCAGCTGGCATATCACTCGTTTGTGCCGGTGTTCCCGCGCTCGGGCAACAGGAAGGGAACCAGTTGACCCAGTTTATGCTCAACACCTATTCGTACAATGCCGGTTTTGCCGGTATGTCGAACGGAATCGGGGTCTCGGCGCTTCACCGCCAGCAATGGTTGGGCATGGGCAAAGGCACAGATCAGAAGAGCGTGGCGCCCAACAGCACGTTTTTGTTGGCGGACATGCCCTTGAAGATACTCAAAGGCGGTATCGGTCTGGAAGTAGCCTCTTTCAACGCGGCCTACTTCCGGGATATGATTGTGAAGGTAGGTTACGCTTATCACCTGCAAACCTCTTTCGGGCTTATCGGCCTGGGCGTGCGTGCGCAGTTGGAGTCGAGAGGGCTTGATTTCAGCAAATTCGATCCGGAGAACGCTTCGGATCGGATTTTGACCGGCAAGCAAGAGGAAAACGGAATATACGGAGATGTATCCGTGGGCTTTTATCTGGCGGGGAACGCCAACTATTTCGTGGGCGTGGGCATCAACAACCTTGTTTCCCACCGGAGCGAGAAGATAAGTTACCGCCCCACGCGGAAAATCGCCGTGAACGGGGGGTACACTTTCAGCCTGCCCTCTTTGCCCAAGGTGGAGTTTATGCCCACCGCCTATATAGAAACCGATTTTACCACGGTATCATGGAGCCTTGCGGCCATGGGAACGTTCAACAAACGGTTTTGGGCCGGGCTCTCCTACCGTTTTCAGGATGCCGTGTCTATTTTGGCCGGCATGAACATAGGGAAACTCAATATCGGGGTTTCCTACGACATAACGGCCTCGCCCTTTATCAAGGCATCCTCCATCGGAGGGGCCTTTGAAGTTTGCGTGAGGTACTGTTTCGGTTTGGAAGGAGAAAAAGTAAACACGGAATATAAAAACGCAAGATACCTGTAAGGCGTCTTGCCTGAGTAGAACATTTTTAACCAAGCATACGATGAAAAGAGTAGCGAATCTGTTGGATGTGCGAAATTTAACCGTTCTCGCCTTTGCGGCCGTTCTGTTGGGCAGCTGCAACAACGCGGGAAGCGGAGAGTTGGTAGGTGTACCCGGACGTAAGAGCGTGGGTACGCAGGTGCCTTTCGGCATGGTGTATGTGCCCGGAGGAAGTTTTGTCCTGGGGGCGGGCGGTTTCGACCCCTCCTATCAGATGCTCAATATCCGCACGGTAACCATCAGCGACTTCTTCATGGACGAGACGGAGATTACCAATAACGAATACCGTCAGTTCGTGGAATATGTCAAAGAGTATCACATCCGGAGACTTCTGGCGGAAAACGGCATCGACGGTTTCCAAATTGAAAGCGAGGACGAAGACGCCGAACCGGAAATCAACTGGAAGACCAAAATCAAAATGACGCCGGAAGTGAGCGAAGCGCTCGCTGAACTCTATCTGCCCGTTGAAGAACGCTTCGCAGGCAAGAAAGATATCGATGTGCGCAAATTGAATTACGAATACTGGTCTTACGACTACGCCTCCGCCGCACACAAAACGTGGGATAACGACAACGACAACGCCATGCCCGACGACGGAGTGTATTACGGGGCTTTCGTCAGCCGTCCCCACGCGATGCGTTCCCGTCAGCAGTTTGTTCAAAAACACGTGGTGAACGTATATCCCGACACCCTTTGCTGGATTTTCGACTGGTCGTATTCGTACAATGATCCGATGGTGGCCGGTTATTTCAACAGCCCCATGTACGACAACTATCCTGTAGTGGGAGTTAACTGGAAACAGGCTGAAGCTTTCTGCAAATGGCGCAGCCAGTTATACAACAACGCACTCGAAGCCAAAGGTTATCCCGTCGCCCAGGAATTCAAGCTTCCTACCGAAGCGCAATGGGAATACGCGGCCCGAGGCGGCATCGACGTGAGTCCCTATCCCTGGGGGGGGAACTACGCCCGCAACATCAACGGCTGTCTGTTGGGCAACTTCAAGCCCGGACGTGGCGACTATGCGGCCGACGGTTCGCTCTACCCCTGCATTGTAGGACACTATGCCCCCAACGATTACGGCTTGTATGATATGATGGGCAACGTGGCCGAATGGTGTATCGACGCCTACGATGAGTCTATCGCCAACAACCACGACTTCAACCCCGCCTTTACCTACGATGCCCGCCCCGAAGACGGTATCGGTCTGAAAAGGAAAGTGATCAGAGGCGGTTCGTTCAAGGACTTTGCCGATATCTGCAAAGTGTATTACCGTTCTTTTGAGTATCAGGATACGTGTAAGTCTTATGTAGGATTCCGTTGCATCCAGCCGATTCTGGCAAGCGGTTTGCTGCAAGGAGGAAGCGGCTCCAACGTATATTAATCCTCTCCCAAGATTTTTTTCAAAGACTTAAAAACGAAAATAAAAAAAGGAAATGGCCAGTTTTGCAGATAAACCCGGTTTCAAGCGTTTCATGAGTTACCTCTACGGGTATGGTGCCTCTATCGTTATCGTAGGTGCTCTTTTTAAGATCAACCACTATCCGGGTGCCAACCTGATGCTTATCGTCGGCATGAGTATCGAAGCTATCATCTTTATTTTTTCCACGATGGAGAAACAGCATGCCGAATACGAATGGGATCGCGTTTATCCGGCATTGAAGAACAATCCTGACGGAAGTCCCATGTATCCGGAAGGAGAAGCGCCTTGCTACGGAGGCGGAAGCGGTTCGGTGTCGGCCGAATCGCAAAATCTCCTGGCCGAAAAGCTGGAAGAGATGCTGGAAAAAGCCAACGTAACGCCTGCTGTTTTTGAAAAACTCAGTTCCGGTCTGGAAAAACTCACCGCCACGACAGATAATCTGAGTAACCTTACCAGCGTGGTAGGCATCAACCAGACCTATGCGACGGAACTTACCAAAATGACCGAGCATATCAGCACGCTCAACCAATTCTATACCGATCAATTGCAGATATCGAAAGCGCAGAACGAAGCCAGTCTGAAATTGCAGTCGGACGTGAACTGCATTATGGAGACTTTGAGCAGTTCGCTTGAAAGTTCGCAGAAATACCGTAGGGAGATAGACGACCTTTCCGAAAAGGTATCCGCCCTGAACCGGATGTACGGTCAGATGCTGGCCGCCATGCAAAACGCTCAACCGGCGGCGAAGAATTAAATTTAGGGCGAGTAAAAATTTTTGAACCTATTCGGATATGTCAGGAGGAAAAGAAACACCAAGGCAAAAGATGATCGGCATGATGTACCTTGTGTACACCGCGCTGTTGGCATTGAACGTGTCGGTTGCCGTACTTGACTCGTTCCTTACCGTCAACGATGCCTTGGAATCAACTAATAACAATTACCTACAGAAAAACGGCGACCTTTACCAACGTTTTCTGGCCGCCTATACTGCCAATGAGGCGAAGGTTGCAGACCATTGGAAACGGGCGCAGAACATCAAGGAAAAAACGGAAGAGCTTTACACTTACGTGCAGAACCTCAAATACGACTTGATCGCCTTTACCGAACAGATCCCCCTCGAAGAAGCGAAAGAGTTGAATCCGAGAAATATCAGCCGGCAAGACAACTACGATGACCCTACCCGCTTCTTTCTGGGCGATGAACTGGCAAAAGACGGACGCGCTTACGAGTTGCATGAAAAACTTCACGAATACCGTGAATTCCTTCTCGGTCAGCTGGATGAAGAAGAACGGGAAAAGGTGCCTTTGCGTTCTCTCCATATCAACGGCACCAAATATTACGATGCAAGCGGTCATGAAGTGAGCTGGGAAGTCTATCATTTTTCGCACACCATCATCGTGGCCGATTTGGCTTTGTTGAACAAGATCCAGAACAACATTCTCAATGCGGAAAACGACGTGGTGTCGCAGTTGTATGCCTCTATCAGCGATGACGACTTCAAGTTCGACAGCGTGGCGGCCCGTGTGGTTCCCATCGCCAACAGTGTGTTGACCGGTTCCAATTTCGAAGCGGATATCTTTGTGGCCGCTTTCGACTCCAAATCGAAGATCCGCGCGACTATCGACGGCAAGGAATACGAAGGGGAAGCCGGTTGCATCAAGTATAAGATGCCGGCCACCTCGGTAGGCACCAAAAAAGTGAACGGCACTATCCACGTACCCGGTTCTTTCGGGGTGAAATCCTATCCGTTCCAATTCGAGTACGATGTGCGCCAATCCACCGCCACGGTGAGTCCCGACGCCATGAACGTATTTTATGTAGGTGTGGACAATCCCGTTTCGGCCTTGGCAGGCGGTATCACGGATGCCAATACTCGCGTTACAATCGACAACGGTACGATCACCAAGGTGGGCCCAAGCGCTTATATCGTGCGTGTAACCCAGCCCGGAGTGGACGCTACGGTGAACGTGTATGCGATGGAAAACGGCAAACAGACCTTGATGGGAAGCAAGTCTTTCCGCGTGAAGCGCGTTCCTGACCCTGTAGCCCGCATCAACGGCCAGGACGAAGGCGTGAAACGTATCGACAAAAACACGTTGGCCAATGCCGGCGGGCTTTTGGTGTCGATGAAAGATTTTGAATTCCAGCTCAGCCTCAAGATAGCCTCTTTCAATGTACAGGTATCACGCAAGGGAGAACTGTCGGCTATGATGCCCTCGGACGGCAACAAGTTTTCGAAAAACATGATCGACAACTTCAAGCGTTGCCAGTTGGGAGACAAGGTGTTTATCACCGATATCACCGCCCAGATGCCGGAAGGCAACCGTATGTTGGGCGATATGATTTTGACAATTAAATAGTGTGCATATTCTCTCGCAAGAGATAAAATAAACCGTTATGAAACGAATCATCCTTTCAATCTTAGCGGCGGCTTTCTTCGGAATGTTTGCCGGTTCTCTCAAGGCGCAGGTTTTGGAAGACACGCCTCCCTTGGATAACTTTTACAAGAAGGAAAATACCGCCGACCGTCTGCCGCGCGAATATGTTCATGTCCGTGAAGCCGATGTGTTCATCAAATGGAGGGTATGGAGAATGGTGGATTTCCGCATGAAGATGAACCAATATCTCTACTACCCCATCGAACCGGTACAAGACCGTATCAGTTTGATGAGCCTTATCATCAAAAGCATGGAGAGCGGCAGCATCGTGGCCTACGATCCTTTTACGGACGACTTCCGCAAACAGCTCACTTACGAAGAATTTATCCGTCAGAACACACAGATCAAGGAACTGCAGAAAGAAGATCTGGACAACCCCGGACAGTTCATCACTTCGATGGATACCTCTTCTTTCCAGATCCACAACGTGAAGATGATCCGTTTGAAGGAAGACTGGTTCATCGATAAACAGCGCTCCATCCGCGATATCCGCGTATTGGGCATGGCCCCCGTTATTCAGGTGTTCGATGAAGAAAGCGGTCAATTGAAAGGGAACCAGACATTGTTCTGGCTCTATTATCCGTCGGTTCGTAACACTTTTGCCAAAACCGAAACCTTCAACCGGCATAACAGCGCCATGCGGCAGTCTTACGATGATGTTTTTGCCTGGAACAGATGGTTCCAAAGCTATATCACCAAAATCGACAATCAGCAGGACCGGCAGATCTCGGCTTACGCACAGGGAGCCAATATCATGAGGGAAGCCGAACGTATAGAAGAAATGCTCTTTGAGATAGAGCACGATCTGTGGGAATATTAATCCCTGTTTGCCGACAATCGGCCTAAGACGTACGGAAGAGGTTGTATAAAGGGCTTGCATGAACAAGACCTGTTTATACAGCCTCTTTTGCTTATCCCTCCTTCATGAACGTTTTTTGGTGTAACTTTACGGGATGTTTGACTTTTTTGCGCAGGAAATAGAATACCTCAAAGGCGTTGGACCGGCCAGAGCCAATATCCTCCGAAGCGAAGCCAAGGTGCGTACTTACGGAGACTTGCTCAATTATTTTCCGTTCCGTTACGTTGAGAAAGGCGATTTTGTCGGTATCGGCCAGATACATGACGACAGGAATCCTGTAGCCATCAAGGGAAAGATAAAAAGCGTGAGCGAAGTCGGATTCGGTCGGAATAAACGTTTGGTGGCGCAAATGTGCGATGAAACGGGTTGCATCGAACTCACTTGGTTTTCGGGGCTGAAATGGATCAGCCAGCAGATAAAGCCTCATGTACAACTAACCGCCTACGGAAAGCCCGTTGTCTTTAACCATCGCCTGGGCATCAATCATCCCGAAATAGAGATTTTAGACGCTTCCAAACCCATACAGGAATCCGGGCCTGCCATCCAGCCGGTCTATCCCACCACCGAGACCATGAAAAACAAAGGGCTTACGCCAAAAGCCCTGGCCGCAATCACCCGGAATCTCTGCCAACAAGCACGGCAGAGTATTCCGGAAATACTGAGTCCGGAGATCGTAACCCGCTATCGTTTACTGTCGAGGGAAGAATCCTATCGTCAGGTACATCACCCCGACAGTCTCGCCTTTGCCGAATGCGCCCGGCAGAGGCTCAAATTCGAAGAATTACTGCTGTTGCAACTCCGGATCCTGCGTCATAAAATGAAAAACGCCAAGGTGAAGGGGCTTGTTTTCGATAAGGTCGGGGATAACTTCCTGTATTTTTTTAATCATAACCTGAATTTTGAATTGACCGGCGCGCAAAAACGGGTGGTGAAGGAAATACGCTCCGATACCAGAACGGGATGGCAAATGAACCGTCTTTTACAAGGCGATGTGGGAAGCGGGAAAACCATCGTGGCCTTGATGTCGATGCTGCTGGCGGTAGATAACGGCTTTCAGGCCTGCCTGATGGCACCCACCGAAATTTTGGCCAAACAACATTACAACAGCATTTCGACCCTGCTCCGATCGATGAACGTGCGGGCAGGACTGCTTACCGGCTCCACGGCGAAAAAAGACCGCGCGATCCTGGGCAATCTGCTTTTGGAGGGGCAGATGAACCTGCTGATAGGCACGCACGCGCTTTTGGAAGACGCTGTGGTGTTTAAGAATCTGGGATTGGTGGTGATAGACGAACAACACCGGTTCGGTGTGGCGCAAAGAGCCAGGTTGTGGGCGAAAAATCAGATCCCGCCCCATATTTTGGTGATGACCGCCACGCCTATTCCGCGCACGTTGGGCATGACGCTCTACGGAGATCTGGATGTTTCGGTGATCGATGAACTCCCCCCAAACCGGAAGCCGGTAAAAACGGTGCACTTCACCGACAAAGACAGACTCAAGTTGTTTTCTTTCATGCGTGGGGAAATAGCGCAGGGCCGTCAGATATACATCGTCTATCCGTTGATACAGGAATCCGAAAATTCGGATTTGAAAGATTTGATGGACGGCTATGAGAGCATCAGCCGGGCTTTCCCTCTGCCGGATTACCGCATCAGTATCGTTCACGGCAGGATGAAGGCGGAAGACAAGGAATTTGAAATGCAGCGTTTCAAAAAGGGTGAAACCCAAATCATGGTGGCCACCACGGTGATTGAAGTAGGTGTGGATGTGCCCAACGCGAGCGTGATGGTGATCGAAAACAGCGAACGTTTCGGCCTTGCCCAGCTGCACCAACTGCGGGGACGTGTGGGCAGAGGCGCGGAACAATCCTATTGCATCCTGATGAGTGCCTCCCGGCTCAGCGGCGATGCCAAAGAACGTATCGACACGATGGTGGCAACCAACGACGGCTTTAAAATAGCCGAAGCCGACCTTAAACTACGGGGGCCGGGCGATCTGCAGGGAACACGGCAAAGCGGCCTGCTGGCGCTTAAAATCGCCGATATCGTGGAAGACGAAAACATCATGCGGGCCGCCCGCTACACCGCCACGGAAATCTTGCAGGAAGACCCCGACTTGCAATTGCCCAAAAACCGGCTTCTGGCAATTGAAATGCAGAAAAACGGCAAAGACAATTTTTGGGCCAAAATCAGTTGACCATGGAAAACAGACATCTTTCGATATATGGCGCACGGGCCCATAACTTGCAGAATATCGATCTCCATCTTCCGCTGCAGAAACTGATCGTGATTACCGGTCTGAGCGGCAGCGGAAAATCGTCTATTGCGTTCGATACCATCTATGCCGAAGGGCAACGCCGCTATATGGAGACTTTTTCGGCTTACGCCCGCCAGTTTATCGGCACACTGGAACGCCCCGACGTGGATAAGATTGACGGTCTGAGTCCGGTCATCGCCATCGAACAAAAAACCACCAACAAGAATCCTCGTTCTACCGTGGGTACGGTAACGGAAATCTACGACTACCTGCGTTTGCTCTTCGCCCGCATCGGCGAGGCATACTCGTATGTAAGCGGAGAAAAGATGGTGAAGTATACTGAAGAACGCATCGTGGAACTGATTCTGAAGGAATACGAGGGAAAGCGGATTCTGATTCTGGCACCTTTGGTGAGCGGCCGCAAGGGACATTATCGGGAACTGTTCGAAAACGTGCGCAAACAGGGGTATCTCAAGGTGAGAACCGACGGAGAGATTACCGACCTGAATTTCGGCATGTATCTGGACCGATACAAAACCCACGACATCGAGTTGGTGATAGACAAGATGACGGTAAACGACAAAAGCCGTACCCGTCTGGTTCAGGGTATCAAGGCTGCCGTGAAACAAGGCAAAGGGCGTGTGATGATCTACGATGAAGACACCCGGGAGGCACGCCACTACAGCAAGACACTGATGTGTCCCGTTTCGGGCCTCTCCTATCCCGAACCCGAACCCAATACCTTTTCCTTCAATTCGCCTTACGGAGCCTGTCCGAATTGCAAAGGCCTCGGAAAGGAAGTTTCTCCCGATATGAACAAAATCATACCGGATTCAAAACTCAGCATCAAGCAGGGAGGGCTGGCCCCCCTGCAATTAGATAGGTCTGACCGAAAAGAAAGTTATCTGGGAGAAAACTGGATTCTGACGCAGATCGAGATGATCGGGAAAGCCTATCATTTCGATTTGAGTACACCTTTGAAAGATATCTGTGAAGAAGGCTTGAACGCCATCCTGCATGGCGAACACCGTTGCATAGAGATGAAAAACAAATCGCTGGGGGTAACACGCAAGCTGGATATCGATTTTGACGGGATCATTTCCTACCTCCAACGCTTTTCAGAGAACGGCGGTCCACGTGAGCAGAAGTGGGCTTTGCAATATATGTCGACCAAAACTTGCAGTGAATGCGGCGGTACCCGGCTCCAAAAGATATCGCTGTCTTACCGCATCAACGGCAAAAACATCGCCGAACTCTCGGCCCTGAGCCTGGAAGAACTTTATGCATGGCTGGAAGATGCAGAACCGAACCTTACGGACAACCAACGCAAGATCGGTCATGAAATCCTGCGCGAAATCAAAAACCGGATCCGTTTCCTGCTGGACGTAGGAATAGGCTATCTTTCCCTGTCCCGGGAAACCACGCATCTTTCGGGCGGTGAAACGCAACGCATCCGTTTGGCTACTCAAATCGGCTCTAAACTGGTGGGCGTGCTGTATATTCTGGATGAACCCAGTATCGGCCTTCACCAGCGCGACAACCGCAAACTTATCGACTCGCTCAAGAGATTGCGCGATATGGGCAATACGGTGATTGTTGTGGAACACGATGAAGATATGATGCGTGCGGCCGACTATATCGTGGATATGGGGCCCGGTTCGGGAACAGAAGGCGGAAAGGTAACCGCCCAGGGAGAGCCCCGTACTTTTCTGAAACAGAAGTCCATCACCACAGATTATCTGAACGGAATCCGGAAAATCGCCATTCCGGAAACGCGGCGCAAAGGCAATGGGTGCCACCTGTGTTTGAAAGGTGCCTGCGGACACAACCTTAAGAACGTGGATCTGAAGATTCCGCTCAACACTTTCATCTGCGTAACGGGGGTTTCAGGCAGCGGAAAATCATCCCTGATCGGCCAAACCCTGCAACCCGTCTTAAGCCGCCATTTCTACCGTTCGAGCGCCGAACCGCTCCATTATCGGCAGATAGAGGGATTGCAGCATATCGACAAAGTGATTGAAGTGGATCAGGCACCTATCGGACGCAGTCCGCGTTCCAATCCCGTTACCTATGTGGGCGTGTTCGATGAAATCCGCCAACTCTATGCCTCTCTGCCCGACTCCAAGATCAGGGGATACAAGGCGGGAAGATTCTCATTCAACGTAAAAGGCGGCCGTTGCGAAAAATGCAGCGGAGCGGGCATCGAAACCATCGAGATGAACTTTTTGCCCGATGTGTACGTTACCTGCGAAGAATGCAACGGCAAGCGTTACAACCGGGAAACACTCGAAATCCGCTACAAGGGAAAATCCATCAACGATGTGCTGAACATGAGTATCGCCCAGGCGGTGGAATTTTTCGAGAACATTCCCTTTATCGTTTCCAAACTCAAGACCCTGAATGATGTGGGACTGGGTTATATCACACTCGGCCAGCCTTCCACCACACTTTCAGGCGGAGAGGCGCAACGTATCAAGTTGGCTGCGGAACTTTCGAAAAAAGAAACCGGAAACACCCTCTACATATTGGACGAACCCACTACCGGCCTACATTTTGAAGATATCCGCATTCTGCTTGTCGTTTTGCAGAAACTGGTGGATGCCGGCAATACAGTGCTGGTTATCGAACATAATCTGGACGTAATCAAATGCGCCGATTATATCATCGACCTTGGACCGGAAGGAGGAAAAGCGGGTGGCAGCATCGTGGCCGAGGGTGCGCCCGAACAAGTTATAGTGAACAAAAAAAGTTATACGGGACGCTATCTGGCGCCTCTCTTAAAAAAGGAATAAGCATGTCTTCTGTAAAAATCTTCTGCAAGAACACGGGCCTCTGCAAGGAATATCCTTTGGGAACCACCCTTTCGCAAATCGCCGCCGACCAGAATGTAAGGCTCAAGGATGATATTTTAGGCGCGAAGGTGAATCACAAACTGCGGGAATTGTCTTATGAACTCTATAAGCCCAAAACCGTTGAGTTTATCGATATCCATAATGACATGGGATATTCGATGTACATGCGTTCGATGGTCTTTATCCTTTTCAAGGCCGTTCGCGACCTTTGGCCCGAAACCACGCTCAAGGTGGAGCATTCTCTTCCCTGGGGCAGCTATTGCGAACTGAACGGCTGGAAAGGCAAGATCACGCTCAGCATGGTGGGTAAAATCCGAAAACGGATGCAGGAAATCGTAGATGCCGACCTGCCTTTCGCCCGCATACAGATGCCGACCGAAGAAGCCATCGACATCTTCAAGAAACACCGGCTCAACGAAAAGGTGCTGTTGTTTCAAACGCGGCGGGAACTCTACACCTCTGTTTATACCTTAGACAATGCCGCCAACTATTTTTACGGTTATCTCGTTCCCTCTACGGGCTATATCCGCAACTTCCACATCGACCGCTACTTCGGGAACGGCATCATCGCCGTCCGCCCCGACCTTAAGGAAACCGTGGGGGCGAACACCAGAGATTTTCTCTCCCATCTGCTCAGCGAGGCCCTGCACGGTGGCAGCAAGCTTTTCAAAACATTTCAGGAACAAAAGGAATGGCTCGATATCATGGGCGTTCCCTATGTAGGTAAACTCAACAAAGTCTTGATGGAAGAAGGTCCGAGCCGGCTCATTCAGGTGTCGGAAGCCTTGCAGGAGAAGAAGATCGCCAGTATCGCCGATATGGTGGTGAAACGTCCCGACTGCCGCATCGTGCTTATCAGCGGGCCTTCTTCTTCGGGAAAGACCACTTTCTGCAAACGGTTGTCTGTGCAACTTCAGGTATTGGGATACCAAACGGCCGAAATTTCGTTGGATGATTATTTTGTGGACCGGGAAAAGACTCCCAGGGATGAAAACGGCGATTACGATTTTGAATGTCTGGAAGCCGTTGACCGTGATTTTTTCAACCAACAGCTGCAACAGATGCTGGAAGCGAAAAAAGACACGGAAATCAAACTGCCCACTTTCGATTTTAAGGATGGAAAACGAAAATTCTTGGGGAAAAAAGTACGCATAACCCCAAAGACCATTGTGATTGTGGAAGGTATCCATGGCTTGAATCCCGCTCTCACGACAATTGAAGACCGCTACACCTTCAAGATTTTTGTTTCCGCGCTCACCCATATCAGCATCGATGCCCAGAATCCGATAAGCAGCACCGACAACCGGCTTATCAGAAGACTGGTTCGGGACAACAATTTCAGGGGTTATTCAGCCTTGCAGACCCTTGAACGATGGCCGAGCGTGAAACGCGGTGCCAACAAAAACATCTTTCCCTTCCAAGAAAATGCCGATGTGATGTTCAATTCGGCCCTGCTGTTTGAATTATGCGTACTCAAGAAATACGCCGAACCACTCCTGCGGGAAATTCCCGAAACATCGGAACATTACGGTGAGGCAGGCAGACTGCTCAAATTCCTCTCCTTCTTCACCTCCATTGATGAGAAAGAAATCCCCCCCACTTCCGTTCTGCGTGAATTTTTAGGCGGAAGCAGTTTTGTCTATTGATTTTTCCGGAAACGAATCCAATTATGTCCACGATGAAAACCATATATACCCCGATAGAGATTTTTGAACTTTTCAAGCGGCATCGCCATATCTGCACCGACACTCGGAAAATTACGCCGGGCGCGATATTTTTTGCGCTGAAAGGTGAAAACCATGATGCCAATGCCTTTGCCAAAGAAGCGATAGAGAACGGATGTGCCTGCGCTGTGGTTGACAATCCGGACTATGCGGGAGAAAAATGTTTTTTGGTCCGGAATTGTTTGGAGACCCTGCAGCAAATCGCCGTCTTGTATCGTAAAAGCTTGATGATTCCCGTAATTGGCGTTACCGGCACCAATGGCAAGACCACCACAAAGGAATTGTTGCGCTCGGTGTTGGGCACTCGTTTCAAAACCTATGCCACGCAAGGAAATCTCAACAACCACATCGGGGTGCCGCTCAGCATCCTCGCCATCCCTGCCCACACCCAGATCGCCATTATCGAGATGGGAGCCAACCATCCGGGCGAAATTGCCGGTTTATGTCAAATCGCATTGCCTACCTACGGTTTGATTACCAATATCGGCAAAGCGCATCTGGAAGGATTCGGTTCTTTCGAAAACATCGTAAAGACCAAGACGGCCTTATACGATTTTTTACGCAAGGTCAAGGGTAAAGCCTTTGTTTGCGCCGACAATCCGCTGCTGATGCAAGAAAGCCGTGATCTGGACCGTTATTGTTATGGGGAAAAAGCGAATGTCTTTTTGCAGATGACACGTATCGAAAACGGACAACCTAATCTGGCCTGCCGCCTGCACGGTTCAGTATCCAGCCCGGCGTTGTCCGACATAACAACGCAACTTATCGGCGGTTACAATCTGGAAAACGTAGCCGGAGCGGCATGTGCGGGACGTTACTTCGGGCTTACCGACCATGAGATATGCACCGGAATAGCCAACTATACCCCCACCAACCTGCGCTCGCAAAGTATCCGCATCGGCAACAACCTGCTTATCGCCGACACCTACAATGCAAATCCCACCAGTATGAACGCGGCCATAGGCAATTTCGGCAACCTGCATCTGGCCGAAAAAAAGACCGTGATTCTGGGCGATATGCTCGAATTGGGAAAGTCCTCGAAAGAAGAACATCAGAACGTAATCAGCCTTCTCAGACAATACAAAATTCCACAAGCCTATCTGGTGGGGCCTTGCTTTGCGCAGACCGAGCGTCCCTGCGGATATCTTGGCTTTGCCAAAACCGAAGACCTTCTCTCTTATCTGGAAAAACACCCCCTTGAAAACCGAAGCGTCTTACTGAAAGGTTCACACGGAATCCACTTGGAAAAGGTCATTGAATTTTTGCAACGAAAATCTCTGTAAAATATTTCCGGTCAGGGAAAAAATTATCCCTTACCTTTGCAGACAATACAGACAAATCCTCTTCTGGCTATGAAAAATTTGATTTTAAACCTCCCTATAAAAGCCTTTTGCACAACAGCCGCACTTGCCACGCTGTTTCTGACGGGATGCAAGCAGAAGCAGACCGAATTTGACGCCGGCGGTACGCTCGAAGCGGTAACGCTCACCGTATCGGCTTATGGAAACGGCAATATCCTTTGGCTACACGGGCAGGAGGGAACGCAGGTACAGAAAGGCCAATTGCTGGGCTATACCGACACTATGCCCTTCTACCTGCAGAAGAAGGCGCTGGCGGCCACCCGCACGCATACGCCCGGTCCTGCCTTGGACGCGCAGATGGATCAAGTGCAATATATGATAGACAACTGCCGTATCATAAGTCCCATTTCGGGAACGATCATCAACCGTTACGCGCAGGGCGGCGAACTGGCTTATGCAGGCAAACCTCTTTTCCGAATCGCCGACCTAGACACCATGCAGTTGAAAGCATATGTTACAGCCAAACGCCTCTCCGACCTCAAGCTTAACCAAGAAGTGCAGGTTTTTTCCCTTCAAGGCGAAAAAGAGGTTTTTTACAGAGGCCGGCTGATCTATATCGCCGACCACGCCGAGTTCACGCCTAAATCGGTACAGACCCAAAGCGAAAGGGAGAATCTGGTGTATGCGGTAAAAATCGCGGTAAAAAACGACGGTTTCTTAAAAATCGGCATGCACGCCGAAGTGATTTTTTAGGCATATGGCGTCCTCGGCGGTCATAGCATCCCACCTCAGCAAGCGTTTCGGACACGGCGCCCATCAGATTACGGCGGTGGACGATATTTCCTTACGGGTAGAGAAGGGCGAGATGTTCGGCATCATCGGCCCCGACGGAGCGGGGAAGACCACCCTTTTCCGCCTGCTTACCTCGCTGATGCTGCCCGACGAGGGGCAAGTGCGGATAGAAGGATTCAACACCCTGAAGCAGTATAAGGAAATCCGCCGTATCATCGGCTATATGCCGGGACGTTTTTCGCTCTATCAAGATCTCAGCGTAGAAGAAAACCTCAACTTTTTCGCCACATTGTTCGGCACCCATATCCGCGCCAATTACGACTTCATCTATCCTATCTACCGTTATCTGGAGCCCTTCAAAAAACGCAAGGCCGGCAATCTTTCGGGTGGAATGAAACAGAAACTGGCGCTTTGCTGCGCGCTTATCCATAACCCCAAGGTGCTTTTTCTGGATGAGCCCACCACCGGGGTAGATCCTGTTTCGCGAAAGGAATTTTGGGAGATGCTGGGACTGTTGCAACAAAAAGACATTACCGTGGTGGCCTCCACTCCCTATATGAGCGAAGCCATGCGATGCCACAGGATCGGCTTTATCCAAAACGGGAAAATTATAGGCTGCAACACACCGCAAAATATACGCGAAGCCTTCCCTTGGCTGGTGCTTTCGGTACGAAGCACGGAAATGTTCCGGCTCCTGCAGGATTTACGCGCTTATCCGGATTGCCGCGCCTGCCACTCTTTCGGTGCCTACCAGCATATCTACCTGCCGAAGGGAAGCGATCCCGAAGACCTGCACCGCTATCTTACCCGGAAACGGCACAACGATATCCGCATCAAGGAAACCGATGCCACCATCGAAGACTGTTTTATGGATCTTATGGCCAAGAAAGGAGAAAGCGATGGGCATTAAAAGCATCAAACAACGCCTCTTGCGTGAAAGAAAAGCCATACAGGCCGTAAACGACGGCTATGTGATACAGGTAAACGACCTCACCAAGAAATTCGGGGATTTTACGGCTGTGGACCATATCAGTTTCGAGGTAAGGAAAGGAGAGATTTTCGGATTCCTCGGTGCCAACGGGGCGGGGAAAACCACGGCCATACGTATGCTTTGCGGCCTGCACCGCCCTACTTCAGGCAGCGGCATGGTGGCCGGTTTCAACATCTGCAACCAACAGGAAGACATCAAGCGGAATATCGGCTACATGAGCCAAAAGTTTTCACTCTACAACGATCTCAGGGTATGGGAAAACATACGGCTCTTCGCCGGCATTTACGGGGTGAACGAAAACTTGATCGCCCCCAAGACAGATGCCCTGCTGAGCCGGCTGGGATTTATGAGCGAACGCAATACGATGGTACGCGAACTGCCTTTGGGATGGAAACAGAAACTGGCCTTCTCGGTAGCCATCCTGCATGATCCCCGAATCGTTTTTTTGGATGAACCCACCGGCGGTGTCGACCCGCTTACCCGCCGCCAGTTCTGGGAACTTATTTACGAGGCGGTGAGCCGGGGCATCACCGTATTCGTCACCACGCACTACATGGATGAGGCCGAATACTGCAACCGGGTAAGCATGATGGTTGACGGCCGTATCGAAATGCTGGATACCCCCCGAAACCTCCGCTCGCATTTCGGGGTGGAAAGCATGGAAGAGGTCTTTACCCGCATCGCCCGCAAAGCCACCCGCAACGACGACTGAAAATGAAACAGTTTCTCGCTTTTGTTGAAAAGGAATTCTACCACATCTTCCGGGATAAGGCCACCATGCTGATTATCCTGCTGATGCCGATTGTGCAGGTGTTGATCTTCGGATTTGCCATCACCACCGACATCCGGGATACGGAAGTGGCCGTGTGCGACCTTTCCCAAAGCATGGAAAGCCGGGAACTGATCGAAAAGATACAGGCGGGCGAATACTTCAACGTAAGCGAACGGCTGCTTTCTCCTCAGGAAGCCGACAACGTGTTCCGCAAAGGAAAAGTGAAATCCCTGATCGTGATTCCCGAAGACTTTTCAAACCGTATCGCCCTCAACGAAAACACCGCCATCCAGATCATCACCGATGGAAGCAACCCCAACGAAGCCAATATCATTACCGGCTATCTGCAAACCATCACCGCGCAGTTCGCCGCCGAACAACATCCGGCGATGCAACCTCCTATTTCCTTTTCGGCCGAAACCCGCATGCTCTACAATCCCCTGCTCAAAAGCGCCTTTACGTTCGTGCCGGGCGTTATCGGACTGGTATTGATGCTCATCTGCACCCTGATGACCTCCGTATCGATAGTAAGGGAAAGGGAACACGGCACCATGGAAGCGCTTTTGGTTGCCCCCTCCAAACCGCTGTATCTCATTTTCGCCAAAACCGTTCCCTACTTCGTGATCTCCCTTTTCAACTTAGCCGTGATTATCCTGCTGTCGATTTTTGCCTTCGATGTGCCAATACGGGGCAGTTTCATGTTGTTTATCGGCACCAGCATCACCTATATCTTCACTTCTCTCTGTCTGGGCATCTTTATCTCCACCGTTTCCAAAACCCAGCAAATCGCGATGATTATCTCGCTGATGGGATTGATGTTACCCACTGTATTGCTGTCGGGGCTGATGTTTCCCATCGAAAGCATGCCTGTTGTACTGCAAGGTATTTCGTATCTATTACCGGCCAGATGGTTTATCGATATGGGACGCATCATCATGATAAAGGGGCTGGGATTCCATTATATCTGGATACAATGGGCCGTTCTGACAGGCATGGCCGGAATATTCCTGGCCCTGAGTGTAAGAGGTTTTAAGGTGCGTTTGGATTAGGAGGGAACAATGCAAGCGAAAGTACTGAAATATCTGCTCGAAAAGGAATTCAAGCAAATGCTGCGCAACCCCATCATGTTGCCGCTCATCATCGCACTGCCCTTGATACAGCTTGTGATTCTCCCCTATGCGGCCACTTACGAAATCCGCAATATCCGCATTGCCGTGGTGGACAACGACCATAGCCAGGCCTCCCGAGCGCTGGAAGAAAAAATAGCCTCGTCGAACTATTTCCGTATCGTCTTGCAGGCCTCCACCCATCAGGAAGCATTGCAATGTATCCGCGCCGGTTCGGCCGGAATGGCGATAGAAATCCCTGCCGATTTCGAAAGCGATCTGATAATGAACCGCCCCGTAAGCGTTTATATCTCCGCCGATGCGGTAGATGGCACCAAAGCCGGTATCGGAGCCTCCTATCTGGGTCAAATCATCCGCAACTTTGCCGAAGACGTGGTGAAAGAAAAGGCTGTAAAGGGTCTAATCGATGTGGTGCATCAGCCTGTTCCTGCAAAAGTAGAAGCTGTTCCCCTGTTTAGATTCAATCCGGCCTTAGACTACAAGACCTATATGGTACCCGGTATTCTAGCCATGTTACTCACGTTGGTGGGCGGAATCCTGGCCGCGCTGAATATCTCGAGCGAAAGGGAATTGGGGACATTGGAACAAATCAAGGTAAGTCCGGTAAGCAAGTTCGACTATCTGGCAGGAAAACTCATTCCGTTCTGGATCATGGGGCTCATCATCACCCTTATCGGTCTGGGCATCGCATACCTGCTTTACGGCCTGATACCCAAAGGCAATGTGTTTACCCTTTTGGCCTTTGCCATCATTTACAACATGGGATTCACCGGTTTCGGACTGTTTATCTCTTCGGTAGCCAAAAGCCAACAGCAGGCCATGTTCATCGCGTTTTTCTTCCTGCTGATATTTTTCCTGATGGGCGGTTTGTTTACCCCTGTGTCGAGCATGCCACATTGGGCGCAGTATATCACCTATCTCAATCCAACGGCCTATCTTATCGACGCCATGCGGCTCATTATCCTGAAAGGCAGTCGGTTTTCTGATCTCTATCCACAGTTCTGGGCCACTGTCAGTTTCGCCGTTGCCTTCAACGCGATGGCCCTGTTGGCTTTCCGCAAAACGGCCGATTAGGGTTCAGTGCCATATCCGCATCCGTCTCTCTACGGCTGCGTCTTATCGTGGTGTTTTTTATTCAAACACGCTTACAGCCCGTTCAAAAATACCGTTTGCCCAAGCCAACGCCATGCCGTAGTTGCTTACCGGGATTCCTGCCGAACAAAGCAACTCGATACGGGCCGAAAGCTGACGGTCGCTCACCATACAGCCGCCGCATTGAACGGCCATGGCAAAATCATGCAACTTATCAGGCAAGGGATCCAATCCCGCCACAAAGGTAAAACGCAAGTTCTTCCCTGTTGCCCGCCGCAAGGCTGCCGGCAGTTTCACCCGGCCTATGTCCTGGCAGTTTACCTGATGGGTGCAGGATTCGAGAATCAAGACCTTATCATCCTCTTGAAGCCGCGTCAAATGGCGCGTGCCGGCCACATACGTCTCAAAATGGCCTTTGCCACGCGCCATACAGAGACTGAATCCCGTCAAGGGAATAGAAGCGGGCACAAGGGCAGAGACTTGCCGGAAAGCCTGACTGTCGGTAATCACCAGTGCCGGGGACCGATGCAAGGACGAAAGGAGCGCAGACAGTTCCTCCACTTGGCAAAGCAACGGAAGCGCATGCAGGTCGAGGCATTGGCGGGCCATCATCACCTGCGGCAGAATGAGACGGTCTCGGGGTGCCTGGCTGTCGATCGGACATACAAGAACCACGGCATCGCCTGCCGAAACGATGCCGTCCAGAACGGAAGCACCGGTGTTTCTTTTCTCCAGCGCAGAGGCCAAAGCCCTCAGTTTTTCAAACACCGGCAATGCGGCATCTTCTTCCAATCCCTCCCTTTCTTCAAGGGCTTTCTCCACGCTGAAATCAAGCAATGCGGCGGTGGGGAAAAGTTGTTGCAGCCAGACTCGGCAAGAATCCGAAAGCGGTGTCCGGTCGGCCTTGTTATGCAAGAGCAGCATCGGCAGGGCCCGCTGTTGCAGGAAGCCGGCAAACTCCTGTTCGGCCGCATCGAAAGTATCGCCCGAAAACAACAACACTGCCAAGTCTATTCTGTCTGCCACCGCCCGGGTCTTCTCCACACGCAGACGCCCCACTTCGCCCTCGTCGTCGAAACCCGCCGTATCTACCAGTACACATTTGCCGATACCGAAGATCTCGCACGACTTCCTGACCGGATCTGTCGTGGTGCCGGGCATTTCAGACACGATGGCCGTGCTTTGCCCGGTCAGGAGGTTTATCAGGCTGCTCTTTCCCTGATTGCGTTTTCCGAAAATACCTATATGGAGTTCCTGTGCCATGACAAACAAATTGGGAGTGCAATGTTACGATAAATAATCGACAGGCCTTTCATAAACAGCCTCAAGAAAGACGGCGCAAGGCGTAACGTCGGTCTTCGACCGGCCACCGGACAGCGCTCCCGTCGCTTCTCCTTGCCGACTGAAACAAAAAAAGCCCTACCGACGGTAGGGCTCTCAAGTCTATATTGCGCAATTTATTGTTTCTCTTGATCGCGCAACACCCGGTTCATCCTCTCCACTATCTCGGGCAGAGCGCGTAAGGTGGCCATTTCTTTCCATTTGGCACGGGCTTCCACCACCGGACAGCCGAAATACACCTTGCCGCCTTCCAACGACTTATCGACCGCCGAGGTGGCAAGGATAACCGCCCCTTTTCCGATAACGATGTCTTTGTTGATCATTACCGAAGCCCATATGGAAACATAGTCTTCGATTACCGTTACACCGGCGATCGCCGAATGGGCACCGATCAATACATGTTTTCCGATATGGGTGTCGTGCCCGATCTGCACGAAGTTATCCATCTTGGTGCCGTCGCCCACAATCGTATCGCCCGAAACGCCGCGGTCCACCGCCGTCATCGCGCCAATCTCCACATCGTTGCCGACGATAGCCCGTCCGCTGGACTCAAACTTGCGGAACGTGCCGTTTTTGGTACGCTGGAAATAACAGGCATCTCCGCCGATAACCGCTCCTGACTGGATTATGGTGTTGTCGCCGATAATCGTGTAGTCGTTTATCGTAACATTGGCATGGATAATGCAATTCTGTCCGATCTCCACGTGGTTGCCGATAAAGGCCCCCGGCTGGACAACGGTACCTCTGCCGATTTTGGCGGTCGGACTCACCATAGCCGCAGCAGGTATGAAAGGACGGAAATGGCGTGTGAGCCTGTTGAAATTTTCCATCGGGTCGGGCGTGATCATCAGACACTTGCCCGCAGGACATTCCACTTCCTTGTCGATCAATATCACGCTTGCCTTGGATGAAAGCGCCTTGTCGTAGTACTTGTCCAAATCGACAAAGGTAATGTCTCCTTCTTCCACCATGTGGATTTCATTCATTCCCGATACGGGAAAATCAGGAGATCCCACAATGCGGACATCTACCAACAGTTCCGCTAATTGCTTGAGGGTTTGAGGTCTGTCGAATTTCATCAGCTGGTCGGGAATTAAATCCTCTTTTTATCGAAAATTAAACACGTTGCGAGTATTCGCCCGTACGGGTATCCACTTTCACTTTGTCGCCCGTGTTTACGAAGAGAGGCACACGAATCGTGGCACCGGTATCAATGGTAGCGTCTTTCATGGCATTGGTCGCCGTGTTGCCCTTTTCTCCGGGTTCGGTATAGGTGATCTCAAACTCCATATAGGCGGGCAAATCGCAAGAAAGCGGTTCTTCGGTTTCGGCATGGACCAAAATTTCCACCGTGCATCCTTCTTTCAGGAACTGGGGATTGTTGATGAGAAATTCGGGGATATTGATTTGGTCGTAGGTTTCCGAATTCATAAAGTTGTAGCCCGCATCGTCTTTATAGAGAAACTGATACGGACGGCGTTCCACACGGGCCGTATCTATCTTCACACCGGCGGGAAAAGTGTTGGCCAGAACACGTCCGTTTTTAAGGTTCTTGAGACGGGTACGAACGAAAGCATTGCCCTTTCCGGGTTTTACATGCTGAAACTCAACAATCTGCCAAATTTCGTTATTGAAGTTGATGCACAAACCGTTTTTAAAATCTGCTGTTGTAGCCATTTTATTTATTCTTTTATTTTTTTCTATTTCTTTAAGGGTGTGCCCTTTACATCAAAACACACCTCACAAAAGCAGACAAAGTTAAACAAAAATGCTTTTTTCCCAAAATATGCCTATTTAAGAGGTGATTAGCCATGGTTCGCCAAAAGTGTATTGGAGAGGAGAAACAACGTTCTGGCCCCTACGTTGCCGTCCCATTCGTCTTGAGGATCACGCGCATCGGGCGCCACTTCGCAAAGGTCGAAGCCGATAATCCGCCTGCCGCTTTTCCTCAAACAGGAAAGCAGATAGCGTACCTGCTGGAAGTTCACCCCTCCCGGAACCGGCGTACCGGTATGCGGGCAGAGAGAGGGCTCGAATCCATCGATATCAAAGCTCACATACACCTTCTCGGGCAGAGCCGCCACGATGTCCTTGCAGATTTCACACCAGGGTTCTCCCTCCAACAGTCGGTGGTGTAGAAGAACATCGGGAAACTGCACAACGCGTCCCGCCATCTCCGCCACCCGCTCCTGCTCTTGGACGCACACATCGCGTATGCCCACCTGCACCAAACGCGAAACAGACTCGATCTGCAAGGCGTTGTACATTATCGAAGCATGAGAGAATGTAAAATTTTCATAAGCCCGGCGCAGATCGGCGTGGGCGTCGAAATGCAGAATGCCGAAAGAATCATGAACTTCTCCCAAGGCCTGCATCAACCCTAAAGGAGAACTGTGATCGCCCCCTACCACCCCCACGGTCCGCTCCTTTGCAATCAATCCGGAGGCAAGGTTCCGCAACCAACCGTTCATCCGCTCCCCACCGGCGTTCACCGCCTCCAGATCGGCCTTGAAATCCGCTTCGGAATAAGCATCGGGCAAATCTTCCCTGCGAGCTTCCTGCCAGGCGATTGCCCTTTCTGCCATGGGGCGCAAGGTTTCGGAAAGTTTCGCTATTTCTTCCGAGGCTTCAAAAGGCCAGGTACCGATACCTTTTTTCCATATATCGGGCATCTCGAAGTCGAAAAAATCCAACTGCACCGAAGCCTGCCGTATGGCAAGAGGTCCTTGGGCCGCGCCTTTACGGTAAGACACCGTTACATCCCAAGGCACGGAAACCAGTACCAACGGGCAACTTTCAGGTTCGAAAGGAAAGCCGAAATAATGATGGTTGGGGGCGCAAGCCGCATCGGGATCAAACTGGTCAAGGTTCATGTCTTAAAGAATTTTCAGTTCCGTACGTCGGTTTCGGGCGCGTCCTTCTTCGGTTTCGTTGGTTGCCACTGGCTTGTCGAATCCATACCCTACGGCCTTGATTCTACTGGCATCAATGCCTTTCTGCACCAGATACGCCGCCACCGCATCCGCCCTGTGTTGCGAAAGTTCTCGGTTCAAGGCGGCCGATCCCACATTGTCGGTATGGCCGCTTATCTCAACGCGCACGTCTTTGTTCTGCAACATGAAACGAAGCAACCGGTTCAGTTCCGCCGCAGAAGATTCCTCTATGGCGTACTGGTTGGTACGGTAAAAGATATTGTTCAGCACAATCGACATACCGCTGCGGATAGGCTGCAACAGAATTTCTTTCCGCATGGGTTTATCGCGGTAGGCGTAATCCAAAGCGATATGTTCGGAATAAAAGAGATAGCCGGGGAACGAAACGTTGAGCGCGAACGGCTCGTCAACCGGCAGGCAAACCAAAAAGTCGCCGGTTTTGGAGGCCGCCACCGAAGCCACCCTTGTCCGGCCGGTTTTAAGGCTTATCAGTTCAAAACGTGCCGCCAAAGGCTTGCGGGTATCGGCATCATACACAAATCCCTTCATAAAAGACACACTGGAAGGCCGGGCCTGCTCATAGAGCGCAAACGAATAGATGTCTTTCTTTCCGAAGCCATCGAGATTGTCGCTCGAAAAATAAGCCGTATCGCCCTTGGCGTTAACACTCAAGGTAGCCTCATCGGCATACGTATTGATGGGATAACCCAGATTTTGAGGTGCAGACCAATTCCCATTTTCATCCATACGGCTCACAAACAAGTCCATACCGCCCATGCCGCCATGGCCGTTGGAGGAAAAATAAAGCGTTTTTCCGTCGGGATGCAGAAAGGGAGAACTTTCATCGCCGGATGTGTTGATGGTACTTCCCAGATTCACCGGCTTGCTCCATATGCCTCCGTCGGAAAGCTCGCTTTTCCAGATGTCGCTTCTACCGAATCCATCGGGACGGTTGCTTACGAAATAAAGCGTTTTTCCATCCGAAGACATACAAGGCTGCGATTCCCATGCCGAAGTATTGACCGGTGCGCCGATATTGAACGGCCGTCCCCATTCCTCTCCTCTCCGTATGGAAGCGTATATATCGCAAGAACCCATCCCGTCGGATCGGTTGCAGCCGGCAAAAAAAAGATAACGTCCGTCGGGCGAGATACACAAAGCCCCTTCGTTTTCGGTAGAGTTGATGGGTTCGGCCATCCGGCGGGCCGGCATCCAGTTGCCGTTGGTATCCCGCAGCGAGAAAAAGAAATCTTCTTCCAGATATGGCGGATTGCCCTCTTTGAGATAGCGGCGGGTGAAATACATCATCTGGTCATCCACCGTTACCAACGGCAGATATTCATCGTACTCGGTATTGATGTTCGGCCCCATGTTCCGCGGACGGAAAGGCACCGAGGTATCCTCGAGCGACATGGCCTCCCGGTTGCGCAATGCGGCCAACTGCGCCTGCTCCCGCAATTTGGCGCTGATGGAAGGATAAGAAAGGAATCGGGTGAAATGCCCGTCGGCGGCCGCATACCGGCCGGTGGAAACTTCCAGTTTGGCCAGACTGTAATAGGCATTGGGGAAAACATCCGGGTCGATATCCAAGGCGTATCGATAGGCGGCGATGGCACTGTCGATTTTTCTTTCATCTTCAAAAAGAACGGCCCTGAGCAGATATATCTTGGCGTAGCAAGGTTCCACTTTCCGGGCTATACCCAGCAATTTCCACGCCTGGTTGTTCAAACCTTCCTGATATGCGGCAAGGGCTTTCTGATAATGAAAATCCGCCTTACGGAGGTTTGCCGGGTCGGGTTTGCAGATGCCCTGCGCCAAAGCCGGTGTTCCCGCTAAAGACCATGCGGCCGACACGCAAAAAGCCACGAGCCGAACTGCAAAAACAGTCCGGAATCTTGTTTTTAAACTACGGTACATCCAAATGGAAATTAAAGGAAAATAGCCAACAGTCCCACCACCAGACAGTAGATGGCGAAATAGACCAATTTTCCCCGTTTTACAATACGAATCATACACTTGCAGGCAAGCCAACCCGAAAGGAAAGCACCTATAAATCCCGTAAAGAGCGGAAGCAAAGCGATGGAAGAGGTTTGCAGCTGACCCGAAAACAGTTCAAGCAGATTTTCTCCCAGAATAGGCGCCAGCACCATCAGAAATGAAAACTGCGCCACCGCGTCTTTCCTGTTGCCCAACAACAAGCCCGTGGCGATGGTGGTGCCGCTACGCGAAAGTCCCGGCAACACGGCCACCGACTGGGCGATGCCGATAATGAAGGCGTCCCGGAATGAAATTTCACGATTGCCCTTTCCCAGATAGGTGCACAATGTAAGCAACACGGCCGTAACCAACAACATGCAACCCACCAGCAGCAATCCATTCCCAAACAGACGCTCCACCGTATCCTTAAAGAACAGGCCCACTATCAGAATCGGTATCATCGACACAAGCAACTTGAATACATAGAGGGTTTCACCGTTGAGCAACGGCTTGCCGTCCCCGGCCCGCTCCGGCTTATCCGACCAAAAACGGATAAGCCCCTTGCATAGCCGTACGATATCTTTCCAAAACACCACTATCGTGCTCAACACCGTGGCACCGTGTACCAAAACGGTAAAGAGCAGATCATCTGAAACCTCCACACCCAGCAAGGCCTTGCCTATTTCCAAATGCCCGCTGCTGCTTACCGGCAAGAACTCGGTCAAGCCTTGAATAATCCCCAGTAGAAGCGCTTCCAGCCAATTCATCGTGCAAACTTAAAAAACACTACTTACGAGGCTTTTTCATAATGGCCACGATTTCAACCACAATACCGGCCAGAATCACCAAGGGCGAAACCACCAAGCGGCGGGTATTGAAAAGTTCGTAGCTGAACACTTCCGGATCCTTGCTTCCTCCGCCCACCATCAGCAGGTAGCCGATCCCCAGAAGCACGATGCCGGCAATCATCAGTATATAGTTTTCTCTGCCGAAGGCAAAATCGAACATCTTTTTTTCTGACTTGTCAACCGGATTTTCCACACCCGGATTTTTCTTCATTGTTGCCATATCTTGAATTTTCGCTACGCTAGTTATACAGATTGTCGGAATTGCGCATCTTGAGGTATTTGTTTACCGAGATCCATGCCGAAACGAATGTAAACAGCAGGCCGACCAACAAAACGACAAAGAACACACGGACTATCATGCCCGAATCATGTCCATTGATGAGTTCAGGTACTTTTTTGTGCATGTAGAGCAAACAGACAGTGGCCGCCAAAATGGCGAAAAACGCACCCAAAAATCCCTGCAACAGACTTTTTTGGATAAACGGACGGCGGATGAACCGCGGGGTGGCCCCCACCAGCTGCATGGTATTGATAGTAAAACGCTTGGAATATATCAAAAGACGCAGTGTGTTATTTATCAAATAAATAGCGATAGCCAAGATAAAAAGACTGGCCAAACTGAGCCAAAAGCTGATTTTGGCCACATTGTCGTTTACCAGACGTATCAGGTCCGGCTGATAGAACATCTCCTTTACGATATGGTATTGGGTAAGCTCGTTTTCAAATTTCAGCACACTGTCCTGATGCGTGTAATCGGCCTTGAGATGGATTTCGATGGATGGCAGCAGCGGATTATAGCCCAGAAAGGAAACGAAATCCTGCCCCAGATTTTCCTTCAACTCCTTGGCCGCCTCGTCTTTGCTGATATAGCGGGAACTCTTCACATAGGGAGAACGGTCGATGATGGCTTTCATGTCCATGATGTCCTGTTCACGCGTATAGTCCTTTATCATCAAGGTAAAACCAATGTTTTCCTTCACGTAATCGGAAACTTTGCGCGTGTAGCCCAACATCAGCCCTTGGATGCAGAGCAGAAAAAGTACCGTGGCGATGGAGAGTACCGTGGTTACATGCGCGCTCCTGATACGTTTTTTCTCAAATTTGGCGTCTTCTTTCTGTATCATTGATTCGAAAGCCGTTTTAATGTTGGTTTTCACCCGACGTTTAACCGCCTCGGCAAAATTTAAACGTTCGGACAAATCCCGAAACCGACAAAGATAACGAGAATTCGGGGATTATCGAAAATTGATTACTTTCGCAGGAATGATACGTATTCCTCCATTTCTTGAAAAAGGACAGAAAGCGGCATTGGTGTCGCCGGCGGGGTGCATTGAGCCGGCCTGCCTCCAACGGGGTGCAGACACCCTGGAAAAATGGGGATTGCAGTGCGTAACAGGTCGTAATGCCGGCAAGCGCTTCGGCCCCTTCGCCGGAACGGATCGGGAACGGCTGGAGGATTTTCAGCATGCACTCGATGACCCCGACATCCATGCCATCGTCTGCACACGAGGCGGTTACGGGGCGGTACGGATTATCGACCGGCTCGACTTCAGCGCCTTTCTCGAAACCCCCAAATGGATTGTCGGATTCAGCGACATCACCGTGCTTCTGTCGCATTTACAGCAAAACCTTCATGTGGCGGGCATTCATGCCGCCATGCCCCAAACCTATCCCGCACCCGACACACCCGAATACGAAGCGGCTGTAGAATCACTCCGCAAGGCTTTATTCGGAGAGACCCTTACCCACCGCTTTCCCGGACAAGCCTTGAACCGCCCAGGGAAAACCACCGCCCCCGTTATCGGAGGCAACCTCTCTATCCTCTACAGCCTGCGCGGCACGGCCACCGACATCGATCCGACGGGAAAGATCCTTTTTATCGAAGACCTCGATGAGTTCGACTATCACATAGACCGCATGATGATGAACCTCAAACGCGGCGGCTGGTTCGAAAGAATCGCCGGACTGATGGTCGGATCTTTCACGCATATCAAAAAAGGGGCCCATCCCTACGGCTGTGATGTATGGGATATCATCAACCCTTACACCGAGAACCTCCCGTATCCTGTCTGCTATGGATTTCCCGCCGGCCATATTCCCCGGAACCATGCGCTGTACACGGGTGTTCCCGCACAACTTGAAGTAACCGCAACCGACCGCGAATCCTCTTCGCTGCGTTTTCTCTTCTAAAAATATTCCGAAAGAACATGGATCAATCCACTCTTGCCCCCCGCACCCCCGAGCAACTGGAACTTTATTCCAGCGCGATGAGCCTCTCCGATATGGAGATCTTTATCTTCCCCGACCTAATGTACGCCCTTGTGTTGGCCAACATCATGTCTCCCGAGATATGGAAATGGCGTGAAGAAGAATGGTTCCGCAACATCGAAAAAAAATCGTTCAGTTACAAGATAAACCGAATCAAGCAATACGTAATGGATCACTACGTATTCAATCTCGATCTGGAGACCTGGGGGCTCACCACGAAGGAAAAAGAACTCAAACGTTTCGAATCCTTCATCGACCCCGCCGCATTGGCCCAATCAAATGCCTTGTTCGGTTACGGCGGCGACAAATATTACTACGATGTGGACATACGCCGGCACTTCGGCCTGGACAAATATACCCAAGAGGTGATTCCCTACTGGAAAACCGAAACCGTGGAAGCCATGACCGCCTTCAGGCACAAGGAAGGCTATACCACCGGCGCCGGCGAATGCGTTTCCCTCTCGGCGCTGTATGTTGCCGCCCTCTTTATCGTAGGACGCATCCCGCTTACCGACATCTTCATGATCGCCACCCCCTTGCATTCCCAAAACTTCATCGCCGAGAAAGACGGTTTTATCACGAACAACCGCCGTATCGTCACCAAAAAGATGTGGTACAACGGCACCGAACTTTCGGCAAAGGCAAGGCGAAGCATAGAGAACGAACGGATTACGATTGTATCCCACCTCAGCGGAGTAATGCACACGTTCTATTCCACCGCCTCCATCGACCCCGAAAGGTTCACGTTTTTCCAGAAACGGTTCCGGGCTTTCCTGGAAACGGAAACCAGCTTCGAATACTTCGTGAACTTCCTTTACAGCAGGGAATGCTACTGGAACTGCTTTCAATACCGCCATATCCACAACGGCAGGGAATGTTATATTTCGCTCAACTGCATATTCAACACGCAACGTTCCAGCAAAAACCGCTTCGACAACGAAAGCCGGCAGGCCCTTATAGACGAAATAGACTGCTCGTGTTTCGCTTTGGCGCCGATGGAAGGCCGGATGATAATAAACGAACTGGAAGAATTCCTTTCCCGGCACACAGGCGAACCGCTGGACAGTTTTTCCGATGAATTTTTGGACATATTGCGCCTCAGAGGAACCTGTCGGGAAAAGACACAGAATATTTTAGAAGAGCTGAAAGCATTCGTGAAGATTGAACCCCGTTTGCCGGAAGCCGAAAAGAAAACTTTCGTTTCCTACCCGCTGCTACAGCTTTCACCCGAACAAAGCCGGGAAGAAATAACGGATTATCTGCACCGGCAGGCCGCCGAAGGACACCCTGTGGCCGTATTGAGCCTCTATGCCTGGCGCGATATGGAAAACACCGACTGGGAACCGTTTGTAAAGGCGGCGGTGGAACGCAATCCGGTGGCGATAAAGGAAACCGAAGCGCTCAACATGGATGAAATCTTTTCCAGAATCTCCGGCTTTGAAAACAAATCCATCTATGAAGGGGCACGTCTGGCGCAACCCGATGAAGTATGGAACTTTCAAAGAGGCGACGGACTCGAAAAGGCTTTTCTGCTGTGGAATATACTCAGAAACCGTTGCCGCACAACCGGGGCCGAACTCCTCGTTGACAAGGAGGTGATACTCCGCGTTTGTCAGCAAGACGTACCCGAGACAAAGGAGTTCCGTTTCTCTTCTGAAAAAGGCTTGAAAAAAAACTTGCCGCTGATGTAAGCCCCTGTCTCTTTTATCGGTTTTTCGTACTTTTGCACGCTTTCGAAGCGACTTATAAAACATCATCAATATGAAAAAACTGTTTTTGGTTCCCCTTATCGCCTTTGCCGTATGGGGAACCGCCTGCAAACCCAAACAACAAGTGGAAACAAACTTGAAAACCTTGGATTTGGCCAATCTTGACACAACCGCCGATCTCAAACAGAATTTCTATCAGTATGCTTGCGGTGGCTGGATGGCCGCCCATCCGCTTACGGGCGAATATTCCCGTTACGGCGCATTCGACAAACTGGGAGAAGACAATCAGGAACAGCTCAAAAGCCTGATTGAAGGTTTGGCCGCCAATGTGAAGAAAGCCAAAGGTGAAGCCCGCCAAATCGGCCTGCTTTTCAACATCGCCATGGATTCGGCCAAACGTAATCAACAAGGCATCACGCCTATCGAAGAAGAATTAAACGAAATCCGCGGCATTGAAAACCGCGGACAGGTTTTCGATCTTCTGGTAAAGATGCACCTGGAAACGGGCAATCCGTTCTTCGCTTTCTATGTTGCTTCCGATCCCGACAACAGCAAAGCCAACCTCTTTCAGCTCTATCAGGCAGGCACCGGTCTTCCCGACCGCGACTACTATCTGGAATCCGGCCACAAAGCCATTTTCGATGCCTATAAGGCCCATGTACAGCGTATGTTCCAACTCTGCGGCAACACGGAAGAGGAAGCCATCGCCAAAACCCGACAGGTCATCGATATCGAAACAGCGCTGGCCAAACTGCAATACGACCGCGTTTCCTTGCGCGACCCGCACAAGAATTACAACCGCATGACGGTTGAAGAACTCTGCCAAGCCATTCCCGAATTCGATTGGAAGGCCTACACCAAGGCCATTTCGCCCGACTTTGAGGTAAAAGAACTTTCGGCCGGTCAGATTGACTTTATGAAAGGGATGGCCAAGGTATATGCCAACGCCGATCTGGACGCCCTCAAGGCCTACTTCGAATGGAATCTCATCAACGGGGCCGCCTCTTGTCTGAGCGATGAACTTACCGAAGCCAACTTCGACTTCTACGGAAAGGTGATGTCGGGTCAGACCGAGATGAAACCGCGTTGGAAACGCTGCGTAAGCGCCGTTAACGGAATGTTGGGCGAAGCCGTAGGCAAAATGTATGTGGAAAAATATTTCCCCGCTTCGGCCAAGGAACGTATTTCCAAATTGGTGGAAAACATCCGTCTCACCATGGGTGAACGCATGGCGGCCAACACTTGGATGAGCGATGAAACCAAAGCCAAAGGCCAGGCCAAGCTGGACGCCATTTTGGTCAAGGTGGGTTATCCCGACAAATGGAGAGATTACTCCTCGCTCGAAATCAAAGACGATTCCTACTGGGCCAATGTTAAACGCCATTCGCGTTTCGAAACGGAAGATATGTTGAGCAAGTTGGGCAAACCTGTTGACCGCGACGAATGGCAGATGTCGCCCCAAACGGTGAATGCGTACTACAACCCCACCACCAACGAAATCTGTTTCCCGGCCGCCATCCTGCAACCGCCCTTCTTCTATCCCAACGGTGACGACGCCATCAACTACGGTGGTATCGGCGTGGTAATCGCCCACGAACTCACCCATGGTTTCGATGACAAGGGCCGCCTCTATGACAAGGACGGAAACCTGAACGATTGGTGGAACGAGCAGGATGCCAAAAACTTTGAGGCCCGCGCCCAATTGCTCGTGGATCATTTCGACCGTATTGAAGTCTTCCCCGGCCTGATGGCCAACGGATCGCTCACCTTGGGAGAAAACATCGCCGACAACGGCGGCCTCAATATCTCGTTTGCCGCTTTGCAAAAGGCACTGCAGGAAAAACCCGAAGGAAATATCGACGGCTTCACACCTGCCCAACGGTTCTTCCTCTCCTATGCCACCCTCTGGGCTTCCAATATCCGTGATGAAGAAATCCAGCGCCTCACCATGCTCGACGTTCACTCGCTGGGCAAATGGCGTGTAAACGGGACCTTGCCGCATGTTGACGCTTTCTTCGAAGCTTTCGGCATCACCGAAAACGACCCCATGTGGCTGGCACCCGAAAAACGCGCCCATATTTGGTAAACGTTTTTCCGGCAGCTCTGAAAAAAAGAAAGCCGTATGATAACCTCATACGGCTTTCTTCATTATAAACATTATAAACACAGCTATAAATAGCGGAAAACCTCCTTACAACTTCTCTTCCTTCCTTAGCGCTTCCAGATAACACGTCCGGCAAAGCGGCTCGTAGGCTTCGGTTTCGCCCAACTGCACCAGATTCTTGCTGCCCGAAAAACGATGGGAATACTGCGCCGGATTTCCGCAATGCACGCAGACCGCATGCACTTTGGAGACCGATTCGGCAATCGCCATCAGCGCCGGCATCGGCCCAAACGGCTTCCCCTCAAAATCCATGTCCAGTCCGGCCACGATAACACGCAAGCCCTCGTTGGCCAAACGGTTACATACCCTCACCAAATCCGAATCAAAGAATTGCGCTTCATCTATGGCCACCACTTCGGCATCGCTTACATGCAGCAATATTTCGGCCGCACTCTGCACAGGAATGGATTGGACGGCCTTCTCATCATGCGATACCACACGCACCACGTCATAACGGGTATCGATGGCGGGCTTGAATATCTCCACCTTCTGACGGGCAAATTCGGCACGTTTCAATCGCCGGATCAATTCTTCCGTCTTGCCTGAAAACATGGAACCGCAGATAACTTCAATTCCGCCTGCGGGACAATGCACCCAATCCGAACCGTCAAAATACATTTCTCTATTAACTCTTAAATGTTTACAAATATGCGGACACACCCGCCGAAGCGTTGCTAAATTACAATTAATTTGCGGATGCGGAAGTTTATACCCCATTTCATGAAAAACAAAAATTTACAACTCAATCTGATTGAAGACCTCGACAACGTGGTGGCCCGTATCGAGGAAATGGTGGTTGATTCAACGGCTTTGACCCGTATCAACATAGACATCCTCAAAAACGATATCCGCGCTTTGTATAAAGTGGTTTGCGAAATCGAACGAACGGAATTGGAGTCGCCCATCACAACCGTGCACAAGATGAAAGATTCGGTGAGCGAACTCAAAAAGAAATTGACCGCACTCAATTCCACTCCCACCGATACGTCTGAGGAACCGGTGTTCCGTCCTGTTTTGGAAGAGGAACTTCTGGCGGAAGAGCCGACAGTGTCCCTCGCGCAGGAAAGCGCTCCGGACCGGGAAGAGATTTTCCTACCCGAAAAGGAGGCGGATACGGAAATCAAAAGCATCGAAGAACCAAAGACCGAAGAGGAACTCGCGCCTGTGATCACGCAATTCACAGAACCTGAGCCGGAATTCCTCCCTGAACCCGAACCCGAATCTAAACCTGAACCCGACTTGTCCGAGTTCATTCCCCGGGCGGAAGACGAACCCACTTCGTATGTTACCTCCCTCACCGCCATGGCCCAAGCGCAAGCCGGCGAACAGGACATGTCGCAAGTGGCCGTTTCTTCAACCGCCATGCCCGACGAAAGCGTGGTGAGACAAGTGGAGAATCGTTCGGATATCTTTACCAAACTCAAGGAAACCGAAGCTCTTCCCATCTCTCAGGGACAGAATTCGCTCAAATCGTTGGTGGATCGCCTCAAAACCAACAAGACCGTCAACGATGTGCATCAAACGCCCATAGCGGATTTTCGATCGCTTATCGGCATCAACGAAAAATTTCTGTTCATCAACGAACTTTTCAAGGGAAATATCAAGGAATACAGCGATATGCTGCAAAGCCTGGATACGGCGCAAGACGGACAGGAGATGAACCTCATCATGCAGCCTCTGGCCGAAAAGTATAACTGGAACGAGCAGTCGCTGGCCTATATCACGCTTTCCGATCTGCTCAAAAAGAGGTTCGGCGCCGAAATTTCCCGTTCCTCCGATATGTAAAATCCTTTTTTATGAACCACAACGGAAAACTCATTGTTTTTTCGGCCCCTTCCGGTTCCGGAAAGACCACGATCGTGCATCGGATACTCCCCGAATTCCCGCAATTGGAATTTTCGGTATCTGCCACTTCCAGAGCCGAACGCCCCGGTGAGCGGAACGGAAAAGACTACTATTTTCTATCGGTGGAAGATTTTAAAAGATACCGCGCGGAAGGCAAATTTCTGGAATGGGAGGAAGTCTATGCCGACCAATTCTACGGTACGCTGCTCAGTGAAGTGGAACGTATTTGGCAGGCAGGCGGTCATGTGGTGTTCGATGTGGATGTGAAAGGCGGACTCAACATAAAGCGGAAATTTCCCGAAAGAACGCTGGCCGTCTTTATCCAACCTCCTTCTGTGGAGGAATTGAAAAAACGATTGCAAAAAAGGGGAACGGAAACGGAAGAAAGCCTGCAAAAACGTGTGGGAAAAGCCGAGGCGGAAATGCAGTTCGCCCCCCTGTTCGACAAGATTATCATAAACGAGGATCTGGACAAAGCCGTAGCCGAAGCCCGTGCCGCGGTAAGTGAGTTTCTGGCCCGACCGCTTTGAGATGCGTATGCAGCAGGCCATACTTTACTTCGGTTCGTTCAATCCCGTACACAACGGACATATCGCCTTGGCCAAGGCAGTGGCGGGAAGGGTTCCCGGGGCGCAGGTCTGGTTTGTACTCTCGGCCCAGAATCCCTTTAAACAACAAAGCGACCTTTGGCCGGAAGCTCTCCGGGAAACCTTGCTGAAGAAAGCGTTGGAATCCTTTCCCGAATTTACTTTCTGCGGGGCAGAACTGGAACTGCCCCGCCCCTCCTACACCATACAGACGCTCAACTATCTCAAGGAAAAACATCCTGACACCGAATTTTCGATCCTGATGGGAGAAGACAATCTGGCGGGATTGCACAAATGGAAAGAATTTACCCGGATACTGGAAGAATGCCGTATCTGGGTTTATCCGCGCGGAGAGGGCGAACGCGGAGAGCCTACGGCCTATGAAGCGATGCGCCTGTTTCCACAACGGATTTCCCTGCTTGAGAACCTGCCTCTCCTGAATATTTCCTCCACCCTGATCCGGGAACGGATAAAAAAAGGAGAAAGCGTTGCGGAACTTGTTCCCTGGCCGGAGGAAACATTTAGGCATCCTTATGACTAATATTCCAAAAGCGAGAATACATCATAGTCGGCGCCAATCTTATCGCGACCTTGCAACTGCGCCAATTCCAGCAAAAAGCAGATACGGATATCCGTTACCCCCAATTGCTTGATCAGTTCAAGCGCGGCCAGCGTAGTGCCTCCGGTGGCGAGAAGGTCGTCGTGCAACAATACCTTGTCGTCGGGCAAAAGCGCATCCTTGTGTATCTCGATACTGTCTTGCCCATACTCCAACTGATAGGAATATTGCAGTTTTTCAGCAGGCAACTTGCCTTTTTTACGGATGGGTACGAAACCGGCATTGAGTTTATAAGCCAATATACTGCCGAAGATAAAACCGCGCGACTCGATGCCTATCACTTTAGTGATTCCTTTGCCGACATACCGCTGCACCAGAAGGTCGGTAGCCAGTTCAACGGAGCGGGGATCCTTAAAAAGAGTGGTCAAATCCCTAAACAAAATGCCTTTAGTCGGAAAATCCTGTATTTCCCGTACCTGCCGTTTCAAATATTCAATGCGTTCCATATCGTCTGATTCTTTCCTGAGGGCATCCCCATCCACAAAAATACCCGCCAAAAAGACGGGAATCCTTAGCAAATATACAAAGTTTCAAAAAAAGTGTCCGGTAAAGAAAGACCTTTTCCGGACACCTTGTCATTTTCTTAAATCCGCGGCTAACAGCCGGAATCACTTACGCTGTCCAAGCCGGGAATCCAACTGGAAAAGGGCCGTTTGGCCAAATTTTTCAATTTTGGAAACGATCTCCGAAGCCGTGGCTTCTTCTTCAACCTGTTCGCGTACAAACTGCCAGAAGAAATCTTCGGAAGCCTTGTCCTTATCGGCCACGGCCATATCCAAAAGTTTGTTGATCAGTTCGGACACATGGCATTCATGTTCATACACTTTTTTGAACATATCCAACGGATTCTTCCAGGAAGCGGGAACTTCGGCAATCTTGCCGACCTTGGCCGTACCTCCGCGTTGAATAAGGAAACCGGCCATCGCATAAGCATGTTCCAATTCTTCGGCCGCCTGTTTCTTAAGCCAGCCTCCAAAACCGGAAAAGCCTTCCTTATCACAATAGAAAGACATCGCCATATACAGGTTGGAGGACCACATTTCGGCGTTGATCTGTTCGTTAAGCGCCTTTTCTAGTTTTTTTGAAATCACCATGGCATTGAATTTTAAGGTTTCACATCGGTTTTTCCACGTCTCATCGGCTTCAGCTTCCGTACAACGCGGAAAGTTCCGATGGCAAATCTATTAATTTTTATGCGAAATCCGTATGCCTGAAAGCGTTTTTCTTAAGACGGGGCTATTCGGGAACATAAATGATCTCTCCGTTTTCAAGCTGGTAGGCTACGCCCACCTTCCTGCCCTTTTTTCCCGAACCGTCTTGGTTCTCGGAGGGTTTGTACTTGTTGATGGTTTGCCCTTCCTTGGTGATGATCTCCATGTTTTCCTGTCCGGGATTCTTCACGATCGTATAGTCTTCCTGTGAAAAAATCTCGGTCATATTGAACTTGAACACCAAAGCCACCATCAAGGCCACGGCGAAAACCATCGCCACATCAAACAGGTTGGAGAGCATCGCCACCGGATCCTGATCATCGTTGTCTTGAAGTATTCTACGTCTCATCTTTTCCTGAATTTAAGCGTTCGCGCGCTGTTTCATCAACTGGCTCACAAAATCCAGCCTCACCAAATCTTTCTGTGCCCAACGTTGTTTGGTCTGATACAGGATAAAACCCACCGCACCCGCAAAAAGGCCCAATACCGTGGTGGCGAACGCCACCTGCATATTGTATGCCATCGAGGCGATATCGCCCGAGGAAAGACCGGCCAAAGCGGGCCCCATCGGTATGAGCGTGCCCATCAAACCTAAGACAGGTCCGAATTTCACCAGCATTTTGGCCTGATCCAGCTCCTTACCCAAAGAGAGCTCGTATTCGGAAATGGTTTTGTTCACCACCGCCTCGTTATAATCGGCATGGGTAATGCGGTGAAGACAACGGATAAACGGAAGGGCTTCCATTTCGACGGGGAAAGCCATTTCGGCAATGTTGCGCTCGTCGAGATTTTCCAAAACGTTTTTCACGGCCTTTTCCATGCGTGAACGCTGCACATACCTGGAAACAAATCCGCCCAAAAGCAGGATACTCCGGATAAAGAAATACAACAGGCCGATAATGACCGGTATCAGAAATCCATTGGAAATCCAAAACATCAGGTTTGATAAAGTATTCATTGTTCTTTGGTTTTAAACTTTCTAAGTCCGCTTAGGGTTTTCTTGCCCTCAGCAGTTGTTTTAATCGGGGGAAAAGCCGGAAATAGCCCGAGGCGAACAACACGGCCACCGTAACCGCCGTATAGAGAAGGCTTTTCCAATCCGGAGCGGAAGGAACCGAAAACAAGGTGATGGAAGGATGGAACACCGTGCTGCATACCATCAATACAAACAGCAGCAATTCGGCCACCAACAACAATTCCACCCGCAATTCCGTTTCAGGCACGGCCGCCCTGAGCAGATATGCGCCCCCACCCAGCAACAGCAAGGTCACTGCCGAAAACAAAATACCCAGCAAGGTAAACGATATGCCCGCAAAAGAGAAGAGCAATACCAAATAAAAGTAAAACAAGGCCGGGAATACCAGTAAAGCCGGCACATATTCCAACATCCGGTAAAACAGGTTGCGTTTCAACCCGAATGTCTTCCGCATCAGGGAGGCGGCAAAGCCCAACGTAACAAGCAGATGCAACGTAACAAGCACATTGAGGTTCTGCATCGCACCCAAATCGGTAAAGGCACGGCTCACGCTGAGTTTGTTTATCTGCACGGCATAATGACCGGAAAAATACACGAACAAGGCGCAAACCACGGCGAAAACAGCCGGATAATATTTGCCGGGAGCCAGACTGTTGCGGAAAATGCCCGTAAGAAGGCACAGCAAAGTCATGAGAAGGAGTACACTTTCCATCTTAGGCCGCTTTCCGTTTTTTTCGTATCAGCACTATCGAGGCAACCACCGCCACTACCGCCACCACACCAAACACCAAGAGGATAATGCGGGTACTGTCGATATTGCGGGCTTGGGTAACATCCTGGCGTTCTTTTTCCAGCACCACCGATTTGCCGTTGTCGGCTATCGGTTCGGCCTGCAAGGCTTTGCGCACTTCGCTGCGGTACCGCTCGGACTGCCGCTCGTCCAGGTTCTTGGCCACAAAGTCTTTGAGCAACGCATTGCCGCAGGTAAAACCATTGCAGCAAGCCCCGTATTTCTCCACCAATTCGGCATGTACCTTCGCGATATCGGCCAACTGCGCTTCGGTTGCTTTCCAATAACCCTTACGCGCCGTTTCCATCATCACCGCCGTCATTTCCTGCAATGCGGCCGGACTTTCCTTTTCAAAAAACTTCCTTACCCCCAACCCGTTCACATCTTTCACATACACCTCATATACCTGATCCCACATCCGGTTGTCGATCACCGAAGGCTTCATCACGTTCCAACCGTAAGTGTTGGCCACCAGTTCGGTAAAGCCGGCGGCCGCGCTCGCCCCTCCCTTCATCTGTTCCCTGATATAGTTGGGATTGAAGAATGTGGTGCGCGATTCCACGCCGATAGCCGAACGCAAGTCCTGCACACGGGCGTTGTAACGGTTGCGCAAATCGTTGAAGTAGTTGTCGGGGTCTTTACCGGTAACGTTGCGCACGGTAAGTGTGAGACCGCCCATAAACTCATACACATGGTCGAGGCTCAGGGCACCCCATGTATTGCTCTGACGGGGTTGTACCACTACATCGGTGTTTTGCAGGGCCGCTTCAAACAAGCCTTCCTTAAAATCCCCCCAATCCTGCGAAGAACCGTACATAGCACCCATGTTGTGGAGATAGGTTTCAGAAATTTCCGATTCCTTTTCCCAGCGATCGCCGGCCTGCACCATACCGGTGATGCCGGTACCCGAACTTCCGTTGAGTCCCCCGAAAACACGGGTGGAAGAAAGCTCGCGGGCTTCCTTGGGGCTGTATCCCTTTTCAAGCAATACTTTTTCGGCCAACACATTGCCTTGGGCAACAAAGTTCTCTCCTTTGTCAGACGCACCGGCAGCCATCAGAATGGCCCTTTGCAGCAATTCCAGACGGGATGCGGCCAAATCACGGAACTGCCCTGAGGTCTGCACCACCACATCCACTCTGGGGCGGTTCAATTCTTCCTGCGGGATAAGCTGTATGTCCAACACACGTCCGAAACGGTCGCGCACAGGTTCGATCCCCAACAGATACAGTATCTGCGCCAAGGTTGCCCCTTCGCTTTCGATAAAACTTCCCGACCATAAGGTAAAGCTCACCTTATTGGGCATCTTGCCGCCGTGCTTGGCGGCATAGTCGGCCAACAGTTCATCGGCCATCTTCTTGCCTTTTTCCCAAGCGGCCGCCGTAGGCGTGGTCTCGGCATTGATGGCATACAGGTTGCGGCCCGTAGGCAAAGCCGAAGGGTTGGCGATGAAATCTCCGCCAGAGGTGGGTGCCACATAGCCTCCCGACAGCGCATTGATCACCGATTGCAATTCGTATTCAGGGCTTTTTTTGAGCATCTGCCGGCATTCGTTCACTTTTTCCAACGAAGTTTTCAGCGTATGGACGGCTTTCCACACAGCTTCTTCCGCCGCATCCGGTTTACCCTGTTTCGGCATTCCCTGAGGATGGCCGCCCTGCGGTTTCATTCCGCTTTCCACCCTGCCGTCTTTCGGCATCCCCTGAGGATGGCCGCCCTGCGGTTTCATTCCGCTTTCCGGCCTGCCATCTTTCAACATTCCCTGAGGATGGCCCCCCTGCGGTTTCATCCCGCTTTCCGGCCTGCCGTCTTTCGGCATTCCCTGAGGATGGCCCCCCTGCGGTTTCATTCCGCTTTCCGGCCTGCCGTCTTTCGACATCCCCTGAGGCTGTCGGTTCTGTGCCGTCATCATGGCCATAGGCGGTATTCCTGCCATCTGCATCTGCCCCCAAGCACAAGCCTTTTCATATTCCTCCGGACTAATGCCCCAGTTCAGGATAAGGCTACGGATATCCGTAGCTGGATTATCGAGCAGTTTTTCAATGGCAGCCTCAGCCTTGGCATAATAGTTTCGGGCGAAGAACGTCTGATTCTTGAGCTGACTTCTCTCGATGCGGCCTTTGACTATATCCACCTCCGCCAGACTGAAAGCGAGCGGATCTTTGGAAATAAGCCGCACCGAACTCAAAATCTTGCTTTCCGTAAAGGGCTCACCCAGGGTATAAAGACCTGCGCCTATCTTTTCCTGCACCAACTCGGTGGCGAAGTTGTCTATTTCCTGCAATTGGGCCAAGGTGTAGGGCTGTTGCAGATTGCTGTCCAGTTCCAAATCTCGGTGCAACCCCATCTTTACGGCCATCTTCTTAATCTGAAGATTCTTTTCCGGCATAAAACTTTCATCTTCCGCCTTAGCCAGATAATCCCCGATCATCGACTGCATGGTAGCCACTTCCCTGCCCAGGCCGCTTTCCATAAAAGGAGGACTCAGATGACTGATCGTCGTGGCATACGAGCGGCGTTTGGCTATCATGGCCTCTCCCACATCGGCAATCGTGTAGATATAAAAATGCGGTACATCGCCCACCAGGCGGTCGGTCCAGTCAGCCGAACTCAAAGCTACCTGCTTGCCCGGCACAAATTCAAGCGAACCGTGCGTGCCGAAATGCATCATCGCATCCGCACCGAATCCGTTGCGCACCCAGAAATAGGAAGCGATATAGGGATAAGGCGGAACCTGATTGGCGCCATGCACGGCCTGGAAAGAATTTTCTCCCGTACTCTGCACCGGCTGCGGCAGAAGCACCACATTGCCGAATCTGACACAAGTAACGGCAATCTGTGTCTCCCCTTCTTCCGTACGGGTATAATAATCACCCGGAACAGCACCGTACTTCGCTGTAAGTTCGGCATACGCGGCCGTCGGCAATTCGGCCTTAAGCCATGTGTCGAAATCGCGGCCCTTAACCCACTGCGGATAAGCAGAGGCGATATAACGGGCCATGCTCCCTTCGGCATAACTGTTGAACACAGGGGCGCGTTCCATCAATATCTTTTCAAAAGCGTCCACCGATGCAGGCAGACCGCTCAAATCATAACCTTCCTTCTGCAAACGGCACAAAAGATTGTAGAGCGAGGGCACCACTTCCAGACCGGCCGCCGTCAAAGCCGCCGAACCGGGTCCCTTGAAGTAATAAACTGCTATCTTCTTATCCCTGTTGGCTTTTGCTTTCAGGGCGATATAAGCCTCCACCGTATTACAGAAACCTTTGAGCCTTTCGGGCACGGTTTTAAACAGATATATGCCGTCTTTATCCTTGTATTGGGCAATCAGCGCATAGGGAAGGATACCTCCGTCGAGTTCGGGCATCACCAGACTCTGGCTCAGAAAGCCCCCCGTCATCCCTTGTTTGTCGGCCATCCAGCTATCGTAGGTGGCATTCATGGTAAGCGGACAGAAAATCGGAATATTGCGTTCCTGTAACCAATACACGGCGCGTTCCCCCTGCCCCATGGCCAAACGTCCATGCGGCAGATAAATCACCGCATCCGGTTCTATTTCACGCAAAAAGTCCAGCCGTTTGGAGAAACTGGCAATCGGATACATCCTATATCCCCTGTTCTGAAACGCGATGATAAGGGAATCCAGATGTTCGGTATTGGTATTGAAAGGGCCGGCGATGCCGGTAAGCAAGGCTATTTTCCGCTGTCCGTCTTTATACAGCCCCTGTTCTTTGAGATAGGTTTCGTATTCGGCCACAGACGCAAAACTCAAGTCTTCTCCCACATGGAAAAGACAGTCTGAACTGATGGGTTTTACAGGATTCACCGCTCCTGTAAACAATCTTTTACCGCAAAGTTCCTTGCGGATATAGTTGAAAAGACTCCGGTAGTTCGCCGTTCCGCCGTTTTCCAGATAGGCTTCCAAGGTGGCGGTCCGGACACTGTCGAGATTGCAGATGTCGTTATCGGGACTGGTTACCGAATAACTGTAAACAGGTATCCCTTTTTCCGCCGCACGCTGTAAAATCGCCCTGTCTTCGGCCGTAATCCGCAACCCCATGCCGAACACCAGCACCGCATCGTATTTCTTGATACGAGATATCTCCTCCACACTTAGCGGACGGGCCTTCACAAAAGAATTCTCGGTGGAACGCACCATCTTGGCCACCTGAAAGTCCTGAAAATTCACAAGGGCGATCCGGGTAGGAGATGCCAGAAATATCCACAATAGCCATAAAACCAGCAATACGCCTACTATTCCGGCGGTAATGCCCAACATTCTTTTGGTTTTCATCTTCATCTTTAAACTTTTCTGTTTCCCGCAAAAACCTGCCTCTCCTTAAAGTCAAAGCAGGAAAGGTTCATTCTCTTTATCGGTTATTTTCGTTGCTTTCTGGCAAACCCCACGATGTCGTCTATATCCACCGACAGCGACACATAAAAAGTTATCCCCGGCGAGGTGGAGGAAACCAAATCGTAATTAGACGGCTTATAATTAAAAAGGTTGTCTAATCCCACATTGAGGGAGACAGCATCCATAAACCTTTGGTTCAAGTTGAGTCTCCACATCGTGTAAGCCGGATAATGCACTTTTTCGTATATGGGATTTCCTTCTTCATCTTTGTCTCCGGAATCCGCCACCGTATGCAACGCCGACAAAACGCGTCCGCTCAGGGAAACGCCCAGACTATACCAGTCTTTTTCGAAGTGGTAGTCGAAACGAGCCACCCCCGTGTGCGGACGGGCGTAACTCACATTCACCCCTCCCTCTTTCTGTTGGTCAAACACATAGGCATAACTCAACTTGATGCCGAAACCATAGGGCAACTTTATCATAAAGTTCACATCCGCGCCCGCTGTGTAAGAACGGTTCACATTGCGGTAAAAGGCCGTATCCTGATTCAGGTTATATACCGTGGTTATCTTGTCGCGGGTATAGCAGTAGTAACCGCTGGCCGTCAGGGAGGCGTTCTTTCGTGCGTACTCCACGCTGAACATCACGTTCTGGCTCTTTTCGGGATTCAGGTCGGGATTGCCGTAGATGATGAACCACCCCATGCCGCCCATATCGTAGTTAGAGTACATTTCCTTGAGCGATGGCGCACGAAAACCGCCCGCATACGAAAGCCTGAACGAAACCGGATTGATTTTATACATCAACGATACCTTGGGCGAAAGATGGGGCAGCTTGAACTGGCTGTTGTAGTCCATTCTGAGACCATATACCAGAAACCAGCGCTTCTTGAAGCTGATATCGTGCTGGGCGTAGGCAACCGCCGTATGCGCCATATAATTGCGGTATTCTCCATTTGCCGAAGTATCGAACTGGTTCGACATCAGGGTCTCGTTGAAATACTCAACGCCGGCGGTAAGAATGTTTTCGGGCGTGAAATTGTAGTCGAACTGCACATTCGCCTTGTTCTGCATATTGCTGTATTCCTTGTCGGAACGCCCTGCCCGGGGGTAATACTTGTATTTGTCGTAAAGGTCGAACGAATAGTCGGCGCGCAGATGCGCCTTGTCATCGATATCGTATGTAAGCACCGCACCGGCCGTACCGTCTATATAGCGATCGATACGCGTTTGGGAATAATCGCGTTCCCGATGATAGAATCCGCCCCGCACCTTGAGCGAGAGATTGGGAAGAAAATCGTAGCGGAAACTCTGATTGGCGTTGAGGGTCCGCCCGCCGTAGATGATGGAAGGCGTTGAAGCTGAATCCTTGCCGTAAAGCGTATAAGTATCGACCGTCTTATAAGAAAGGTTGGTCATACTGTTGAAATTCTTCCGATCGAATCCCAACGTAGCCCCGTATTTCTGTTCGTTATTCGAACCGTACCGCCCGTTCACATTAAGGGACCAAGGACGGTCGGCTTCCTTGGTGATGATGTTGACCACGCCACCGATCGCATTGGAACCATAGAGCGCGGATCCCGCCCCACGCACGATTTCCACCCGTTCGATATTGTCCATATTGAGACGTTCGTAGTCTATATTGTTCAGGCTCTCGCCCGCCATACGTTCCCCGTCGATAAGGAAAAGCACGTCGCTGCCGCCCATGCCCTGCATGTTCATCACCACCTGCCCGTCCATCTGCCGGCCGAATTCCACACCCGGGATCTCGGTCTGCAACACATCGGCGAGAGAGAGAGAACCTGTTTTTTCTATTTCTTTCGAAGAAATAACCGTTGTAACCACCGGAACATCCTTAAGCATCTTCGGCGTGCGGGTACCGGTTATCACCACCGCATCCAGCTGCGAATGAGCGGGATGAAGGGTAAAATCCACAGTCGTATCGCGGTTTATCCGCAATACGGCACTGAGCGTCTCATAGCCCGTATAACGGACGGAAATCCGATAAACGCCCCGGGTTGAAAACTGATAGCGGTAACCGCCGTCAACGGCAGATACCGTACCTTTTCCCTCGCCCTGTACCTGAATGGTGGCCATCGGCAACGGAGAGCCGTCCGCATCGAGAATGCGTCCGCTCAGACGCTGCGCCTTTCCGTAAGAAAGGGCAAGGGGCAAAATCAAGAAAAGGAAGAGAATCCTACGCATCACGATTGTCGTGTCAAAATGCAGGAGATACGCCAAGGCGTATCTCCTGCCGTGTACAGAACCAAATTGAGGAATCCGCTTATTCAAAAGCGGGATATACATAGCTGAACGTAGCGTAACCTGTTTTGTCTTCCGCGTTCTTGTACGAAGAGAACTGTATCTTGGCGTACTTACCTTCCTTGGTCCTCACCACATATACGTTCTCGTTTACCGTATAAACGGGAGGCATTCCCGAATGGCTTACCCACGCGTTGAGCACCATGTTGAGTTCCGAGGCCTGATACCCGATAATGCCCTGCATCATCTGGCTCATATCCACAATTATCGAATCCGTCACATCAGGGGTGAACGTACCGGAAGGCAACGTGGCAAGGGCGTTCAAGGAGGTGGCGTCCGATTGAAGGGCCGCTCCCTTGTTGGTCTTTACGTTTTCACGGTGCAGGGCGATGTCCCATACTTCGGGTTCTTTTTCATCCACGCCCAGCTCGACAGGAGTTCCCGTCTCAAAGGAAAGATACACCCACTTGTCGTAAGCACTCACATTCAAATCGGTTAAAGTGCGGGCAGACGGATCTTCCTTCTGTTTGTTATCCTGATTGCAGGAGGTTAAAAATGCAAGGGAGAGGATCCCCGCCGCCAAAAAGTAAAATTTCGTTTTCATTCGTGTATGGATTTTAGGGTTAAAAACGGATGCAAAATTGGGAATTCCCCCACACGCACACAATACACGATTGTAGGTATTTTTCAAGAATGGAGTACTCAAAAGTAGGTATGCCGTAAAAACCTAAATGAGGGGCGCCACATAACGGGCAAGCCCATATCCTCCCGCCAACAGCCATATATAAAGCAAAAAGGCCAACAGGAAAGGACGGGGCCCCGCCTTCTTGAACTTATCGAAACTGGTTTCGGTTCCCAAAGCGGTCATGGCCATGGTAAGCAAAAACGTATCGAAGGTATCGATATAAGAGATACAGACGGCAGGCAAGATATTGAATGAATTGAAACCTATCACGGCCAAAAAGCCGAAAGCGAACCAAGGAATAGCAATTTTTCTGCCTTTTTTACAAGCAACCGTGTCCAAAGAAACGTTTCCTTGCATTTTCTTACCGCCCCGGGGCAACACCGCCAATATCAACAAAACAGGTACCAACATAATCACTCTTATCATCTTCACGATTATCGCCGTATCCTGCACCGCCTCTCCCATGGCATTGCCCGCTCCCACCACATGGGCCACCTCATGCAACGTGGCTCCCGCATACACGCCCATATCGTGGGTATCAAGCCCTAAGCAGCCGTTGCGGTACAGCACCGGATAAAGGAACATTGAAACCGTACCGAAAATCACCACCGTAGAAACCGCCACCGCCGTTTTATACGGAGCCGGCTTCAAGGTGGCATCCGCCCCCAGAACAGCCGCCGCCCCGCAGATGGAACTCCCTACCGAGGTAAGCAAAGCCGTTTCCCCGTCCATTTTCAGCAGACGCCCCAACCATACACCCAGCAAAATGGTTACCGTCACCACAACCGCATCCGCCACAATCGCCCCCGCCCCCACTTCCACTATATTACCTACGGTAAGCCTGAATCCGTACAGGATTATCCCCAAACGCAACATTTGCTTGGCACAGAACTGAATGCCGGGCACCCAGGCCGCCGGCAACCTGAGACGCAAGGTATTGGCATACACCATCCCTATCAGGATACCGACAATCAACGGACTGAAGGACATTTTTTTTACAAACGGCAGTTCGGCTATAAAAAACGCCGCGCACGAAAACAAGGCGATTAAAAAAACACCATAGAGGATCTTAACCTGCTCTTTTCTATTCTTTTTTTTCATAACAAACACCGCATCAAGGTGATATAAACCTACAAACGGGTGCAAAAATAGCAAAAAACGAACTACGGAACCCTATAAAGGCAATCTTGTAACGGCAGGCCTGATGAAAGGAAAAAACTGAGAGCGTAAAAAAGACCTATGGGTAAAAAAAACCAGGCCGCTCTCGCGGCCTGGCAACCAAAAACTAAAACTATGAAAATGTGACACCGGTGGGATTCAAACCCGCAACCTTCTGATCCGTAGTCAGATGCTCTATTCAGTTGAGCTACGGTGCCTTCAATAGCAGGGGCAAAGATACACATTTTTTTTATACTTCCAACTTTCTTCTAAAATCGCTGTATTTTAGCTTCGTTATCCTCTCAACGCGATACTGTCATGAGCCCGCAGAATAAACCGACGCTGGAAGAAAAAGTCGAAAGAACCGTTGCTGAAATCCTGGCCCCCGCCTTTGAAACAGAATGCGCCGCACAAGTCCGATTTTACGGAATCACCGAAGACGGCAAGGCAAAAATGGGCCTCAAGACCCCTTGCGGCAATTGTCCACGTGCGCACCAAACCATCAGACAGAGCGTGGAAGTAGCCTTGCGTTCCCTTATTCCCGAAGTTGAAGGTATCGAACCGTTTTACCTCTGAAAAACGAAAAATATGTACCTTTACGCCTTTGTATCGGCTTATTTCGAGAAAACATGAGAAAGGCGGGCAACCTATTGCTGTGTGCATTGTGTATTTTGGCAGGATTTTCATGCATCGACCCCGATGACTTCGACTCCGACCGTTTCGCGGACAACGGCTTGAGCTACGATATCGCCATACCTTTGGCCTATAACCGGCTCACGATAGAAAACCTTATCGACCTGAAAGGCGGCCTGTTCGTACCCGACGACACAGGATTGCTGCATATCATTTACACAACAGAGCCTGTAACGGCACGCTTAATCGGGAATATACACATAGGGAACACCGCGCCCTTCGGCATCGATATTCCCCAAACACCCTATTTTTGCAAGGACACCGTCTATACCGTACCTTTTACCGACACGCTCGAATTATCGTTGGAGAACCTCCCGGCCGAAGACATAAAGAGCGCTTACCTATCTTCGGTCAAAATCTCACTATCCACCGCCAACACTTTTATCTTTCCGGCAGAAATAAAATTGTTGTTAGACAACATGAAAGACGCGCAAGGAAAAGCCATTGCCATCAACCGGCAGTCGGCCGCGGCCATAAATTCCGATACGAGCGCTATTCTTCATGATGTAAAGGTAGAGATGCAGGAAGGCAAAGCCCCCTATATCGCCCTTTCCGGTTCTGCAACGATCAAAACCAAGTCTATGCCCGGAGACACCTTGCTTCGCTACGGCGCTTTCAAGATGAATTTCCAGATGTCGGACATGGAATTTCAACGTATGGACGGGCACCTCAACACCGTTCCCTTTGAGATCATCGGCCAACTTCCCATTGCCGGTTTCGGGCTGGAACGCATGACCGACCTCAAGTTCGAACGAGCCGACATCGTCGCCGACCTCCGGGTAAAAGGCATCAGCGCCCCCATTCGTCTGGAAAAAACATCCCTCCTCCTGAACAACCATAACGAACAGACATCGCTGTCGCTTTTCCCCGACAATTTCGACGTACCCTATCCGGCCATCGACCAGGATTCGTTAGTTGCCGAAAGCCGAAAATCCACCGACATCAACAATCTGCTGATAGACCGCCCTTCCTCTGTAAGTTATCATCTGGAGGGCAAGATGAATCCTGATCTGGATCACACTTCCTTGCAAGCCATCGAAAAAGACGGCAACATTTCCATGAAACTAACCTGCGATGTACCGTTGCAATTCTCGGCCAGCCGCTATGCGCTCACCGATACCATCAACTTTTCGATAGACGATATCGACGAATCCACCACCTTTGATTTCTTTGAGATAAAAACCATCCTCAAAAACGCCTTTCCTTTGGAAATGACCCTGTGCCTGCATTTCCTGGACGCAAGCCGCAATGAATTGTTTACCCTTTTCGACGACCGGATTCTGGAAGGAGGCCGTATCGGTCCCGCTCCCGGCTACCATGTGGAGGAGGCCATCGTCTCCACTTTCGAAAACCAGTTGAATGCGGATCAATTGGAGTTGGCGAAAAAAATCAAGTATGTTATCCTCAATGCCGTGATAAACACCACCGATTGCCAAAGGGTAAATGTATATATGTACAATGAAAACGAAAGTTATCTTGATGTGAAGATTGGCACACGGTTCAAGATAACCCAGAAAGGACTGTTGGGAGACTGAGCCATGAAGAGAAAAACGCTTTGTATCATCCTGACTTTCCTGCTGCCGCTCTTTCCCTTGCAGATACGGGCACAGAACGGTGTAGGGCTGTACTTTACCGATATCCTGCCCCAACGCAACCTTTCCAATCCATCTTTTTACGAGCCCTATGCCCTCAGTATCGGCTTCCCCGGCGCATCGGGCATCCACGCCCACCTCGACAACAATTTTTTCTCCTGGAACGCCCTTGTTACACGCGGTGCGGACGACAGCCTGCGCATGGATCTGACACGCCTGTTGGGCAAAGCCGGCAAGATTTCCCGCATCAAGGCGGATATAGATGAAGAAATAATCCGCGTAGGCTGGCGACGCAAGCAAAACAGTTTTCAGATAGGATTGTCGTTACATGCCGACATGCAGCTTATTCTGAGCAAAGAAACCCTTTCTTTCATCTTGCAGGGCCCCGGTTCGAATCTGGGAGAAAACAGCCTGAACAAAAACAGGCTTGACCTGAACAGCTACGCCTACCTTTACTTCGGCTATGCCCGTACCGTCAACAAACACCTTTCCGTAGGCGGACGTTTCAAGCTTATCCACGGACTTTGGAACTTCCACACCCAAAAACTCGACATAAACTTCGATATCCAAAACAGCGAGATGACCGATCCCGAATTGGTTCCCTATCAATACCGCCTGCAGGTGGACGGAGTTTTTCAAACCAATTTGCCCATCGACAATATCTTCTCGCTGCCCAACAACAATATCTTCTCGTCCGGTACTCTTTCTTTCTCTCCGTTCCGCAATCTGGGTGCGGCGGTGGATCTGGGCATGAACTATGAATTCGGCCACGGATGGAATGTATCGGCCTCGATCTCCGATTTGGGATTCATCGTATGGGGTGATAACGAGGCCGGTAGATTGGAAAGCCGCAAAGACGTGGACAACTTCACGTATCGGGGCCTCAACATCAAGAAATTACAAGACGGCACTTCGATAGGCGAGATATTGGAGAACCTTGTTCAGTCTGTCAAGGACACCTTGGAACTCACCAAGACCGACAGTTCGATGGGGGCCTATGTGAGAGCGTTGCCGGCAACGGTCAATGTGGGGCTCTCTTACACGCTGTTTGAAATGCACCGTTTCGGCATTTTATTCAAAGGACAATTCTACAACAAGTATTTTGCCCCGGAGATAGGTATTTCCTATACGCTTATGCCTTGCCGTTGGTTTGCCCTGAATGTAGGCAATACCTTTTGCAGCGGCAATATGCTCAACTTCGGCCTTTCGTTTGTGTTGAACCTCGGTCCTCTCCAGCTTTACGCCGGGGTGGACAGGCTCAATTCGTTCAATGTTGCCAAAATGCGCACGGCAAGCGCGGTTTTCGGCATCAACTTCGTATTCGGAGGTGGAAAATATGACTGGTACACAGGACAATAACACCGTTGAAAAAAGCATGGAGATGATTCGGCTGTTTTTTCCGAATCTCTCACCGCTTCAACAGCAGCAATATGCCATGATGTTGCCGCTTTACAAGGAGTGGAACGCCCAAATCAACGTGATTTCGCGCAAGGACATCGACAATCTCTACCTCCACCATGTTCTGCACAGTCTGGCCATCGCCAAGGTGCTGGGGTTCGCACCCGGCAGTCATGTGCTGGACGTGGGTACCGGAGGGGGCTTTCCGGGGATTCCGCTTGCCGTTATGTTCCCGCAGGTGCAATTTGATTTGGTGGATTCCATCGGCAAAAAAATCAAAGTCGTGGAAGCAGTGGCCCAGGCGCTGGAACTCAAGAATGTTCGTGCCCGACAATGCCGGGCGGAAACGATGGAGCGTTCTTACGACTTTATCGTGAGCCGCGCCGTAACACGCCTGCCCGAGTTTTACGGTTGGGTATCCGGGAAAATAAAGAAGCCGCAGAAGAATGTGCTTCCCAATGGGATTCTATATCTCAAAGGCGGCGATGTAAGTGAAGAAACCAAACCTTTCGGAAGACGGATTACCGAATACGGAATCAACACGCTCTACAACTTGGAACCGGGCATTGACGCAAGCGCTCTCAGCGGCGAACTTGCCGAAGCCGCCGCATTTTTCGAAACAAAAAAAGTAATCTACCTTGCTTTCTGACCTCATCAAACTCGACCAACAGTTGACCGTTGCCCTCAACCAATGGGCTTCAAATGGATTGGATCCGATCATGCAGGCCATCAGCGGCACCTATACATGGATTCCCCTTTATCTGCTGTTGACGGGGTTGATTGTTTATTCCTATCGCAAGGCGTCTTGGATCGTGATTCTGGGGGTTATCGTGCTGGTAGCCGCGTCCGACTACACCAGCGTGCATTTCTTCAAAGATATATTCATGCGGTTCAGGCCCAGTCGGGATCCGGTAGTGTCGGAATTGGTACGGCTTCCTCATGGGAGAGGAGGCTTGTACGGATTTATCTCTTCCCATGCCAGCAACTGCTTCGCCATCGCGGCTTATATAACCGTCGCCCTCAAGAACCGCTTCCGGTTTTTCCGTTCCGGCATCATGTTTTTATGGGCCGCTCTCATCGCCTACAGCCGCGTTTACTTAGGGCGGCACTATATCGGAGATATCCTCTGCGGATGTCTGTGGGGGCTTTTTCTGGCTTGGATAATTTGGAAAATCACTCGTTTAATGCTTGCCAGAGTATATCCTTCAACGCCTCCATGCCTGTACCGGCAACCGAAGAAATAAACACATACGGCAAATCGGCCGGAATCTTTTTCAAAAGGCGTTTCTTTTCCTTCTCCAAATCGGAGGCCGAAAGCAAATCGGATTTGGTAACGGCAAGCACCCGTTTTTTATCAAGCAGTTCGGGATTGTATCGCTTCAACTCGTCTAAAAGCACGGTATATTGCTTATCCACACTTATCCTTTCGTCTTCCAGACTTACCATGAACAGCAATACCGAATTGCGTTCGATATGGCGCAAAAAACGCAATCCGAGCCCTTTTCCTTCGGCCGCCCCCTCTATGATCCCCGGAATATCGGCCATCACAAAGGATTTTCCATCGCGATAGCTCACCATACCCAAGTTCGGCACCAAGGTGGTGAAAGGATAGTTGGCTATTTCGGGTCTGGCGGCCGAAACCACCGACAGCAGGGTGGATTTTCCCGCATTTGGAAAGCCCACCAACCCCACATCGGCCAAGATCTTCAACTCAAGAATCTTCCAGCCCTCCACCCCTTCCTCTCCGGGCTGGGCATATTTAGGGGCCTGATTGGTAGCCGACTTGAAAAAGTCGTTTCCCTTTCCACCACGGCCGCCACGCATCAGAACCACCTCTTCTCCCGCTTGGGTTACTTCAGCCTCTATTTCGCCCGTTTCCGCATCGCGTACAATCGTACCCAAGGGCACTTGCACAAAAACATCCTTGCCGTTTGCGCCCGTACTGCGGTTCTCTCCGCCTCCTTCTCCGTTTTCGGCAAAGATATGCTTGGTGTATTTCAAGTGCAACAATGTCCAAAGCTGGGCATTTCCCTTAAGGATAATATGTCCGCCACGCCCCCCGTCGCCACCGTCGGGACCGCCACGCGGATTCTTACGGCTACGGAAGAAATGTCGGGAACCGGCTCCTCCGTTTCCTGAACGACAAAATATCTTTACGTAATCTACAAAATTGGAAGAGGCCATAAAAAACTTGTTTTCAAATCATCAATACGCCCGAACCATGGTCGGAGAAGAATGATGCAGACGCAAATGTAAGAAAAGATTTTTTTTATTGATTGAATTGACGTACCTTTGCCTCTCGTTTCCCAAGGCGCGATAGCTCAGTTGGTAGAGCAACGGACTGAAAATCCGTGTGTCGCTGGTTCGATTCCAGCTCGTGCCACAGATAAAAAAGAAAAGCCCGCACAAGTGCGGGCTTTTCTTTTTGGCATACATGCCAACCACTTACCGTACCACGATCAGTTTACGGTGGGCGATTTTTCCACCTTCAACGATACGTATCACATAGGTACCTTCTGCAAAACCGCTTAAAGAGAGTTCCAGATTCCCGTCCACACCGTTCTGCATGTAAACCTGACGGCCGGTCATATCGAAAACAGCCACGTTGGCGGATTCAAGGCCGCTGATCGTGGTGTTTTCCCGAGCCGGGTTAGGATATACGCGGATATCGCCAAGCATCTCTTCTTCATTGGCCACATTTCCGCCTTCTATGATGGAAGACGACTGGAAGATATAACCGCTCTTATGCTGAACAAAGCAAAGCACCTCCAGATCCAACCCCTCCATGTTGGTACGCGACATAGCCACCGCATAGCTGAAGGTTTCTTTCTTGCCGGCTTCGAAATTCTTGGTTACGCCCTGGGCGCCGGTGGGGAAATCAAGCGCCACATGATGGAATTCCTTTTCTCCGTTGGTACGGCGGTTTCCAGTCGTGGTGTGTTCGGCTATCACAGCGATCACATTGGCTTCAACATCTATGGGTGAGGTAACCTCAAATTCGAGCGTCAGCCGCTTGGTGTCGCTTATCGACGCATTGGTGATATGTATCTCCATCACAGCCTTTTGGGCATGATCTTCCGCCACCCTTTTCTTCAGTTCATTTGCCAGATCCGACCAATACGTACCCGGCCACTCCGTAATGACATCGCTGCCGTTATAAATAGGCATAGGCACACTCCAAGAGCCGTTCCATCCGAAAATACCATCATAGAACGCCATACGGGTCTGATTGCCGGAAATGTAATAAGGATCACCGTTGCCGGGCCAGTTCATCTGATATTTGATCACATTGAGCGAACCGGCCTCCCGCAATTCTTCTTGTACGGGATTCAACGCGGTATTGGCCGAGGCACAAGGACCGCAGGTGGAGGAGGTGAAGCTTTCGAATACAGGTACATACGCCTGCGTAAGCTTAGATTCATCCAGATAAGTGAAGTCAAATTCGATGGTTTCCCCTTCATACGCCTCGCCGTTTACCTTAACCGGACGCAATTTAAGCGTATGATTACCGAAAGCGAGCGATTCCATATCGATTTGCGCTGACGTTTGCTGTATCCCCACAAGCGCATCAAGCGTTGAGGCGAATGTAACCGTGAAAGAAGTTTCTTCAGCCTGCGCATCCATTGTATACATATATTCCACACTCTCTACGCCAATCGGCCCGACATTGGATACCTGCATTTTAAGTTCTAAAGACTGACCATAGGCAAAAGGCGCGGAGATCACTTCCGTAGCAAGTTTCGGAACCCGTTCGTAGGCGGAGAACTTCAACGCACCCATCAGGAAGTAATACGCATAACCGGAAAAAAACTGCGTGGAGAAACAAAAACCCATTTCCACCGTTTTGCCACCCCACTTGGCGTCCAATACGCCGATAATGGATTCTCCTCCGAAAGAATTCGGATTGATGCTGCTGATGGTATCCCATTTCGTCTGACCGGATTCCCGCACGCAAATCGAAAAGTTATGCCCTATATACGTGGTGCCGTACATAAAATCAACCTGAACGATATTCACCGCATCGGACTCCAATGTGATCGGATTGGAAATGAGCCAATATTCCCCGTTCAAAGGCGTAGGCATTCCACCGGACACCACCTCTCCGTTGGGATCATATACCCATCCCCCGTAATAGTCGGTCTCGCTTACCCGCAGGTAGTACAAAGGACCTTCTTCTTCCGTGATATTGGTGCAGGCCGACAAATTCCATATCAGATTGTTCAACGGAGTATCGAAAGTTTCATTCAGATAAATTCTGGTTTGCGCCCGGGAAGGCGAAAAGGTTGAAGCAAGCGCAAAAACCGCTATCGCTCCCAAGAGG
>CAMWNM010000010.1 GCA_947175635.1 uncultured Bacteroidales bacterium
CCCCCCCCCCCCCCCCTTCCCCCCCCCGCCCCCACCCCCCCCCCCCCCACCCCCCCCCACCCCCACCCCCCCCCCCCCCCCCCGCCCCGCCCCCCCCCCCCCCCCCCCCCCCTCTCTCTTTGCACCGAAACTTTCCAAAAGGCTACAATACCTTGTGGAAGTTGCCGGAATTAGCCTGGGCGGTGGGCATCACCACTATATCGTTAAGGCAAACATGATCCGGCAGGTTCACGCAATAAGCCACCAAACCGGCGATATCCTCTCCTCTAAGCGGCGTAAAGCCCTTATATACGCCGGAAGCTCTTTCTCTGTCTCCGTGAAAACGGACTTCGGAAAATTCGGTTTCCACCGCGCCCGGACAAATCTGCGTTACCTTGATGCCGTAAGGCAGACATTCCATGCGCATGGATCTGGACAAGGAATCCACGGCATGTTTGGTGGCGCAATACACATTTCCGTTCATATAGGTTTCCTTGCCGGCGATGGAGCCGAGATTGAACACATGCCCCTTGCAACGGGCTATCATCCCGGGCAATATGGTACGGCTCACGTACAGCAGACCTTTCACATTGGTGTCTATCATCCTTTCCCAATCGTCTATCAAACCCGTCTGCAAAGGTTCCAAACCTGCGGCCAGACCGGCATTGTTCACCAACACATCGATATCCTGCCATAAAGCCGGCAGATTTCCCAGATACTTCTCCACCTCTTCTTTAAGACGCACGTCGAACACCAACGGCAGCACTTCCGTCTTGGCCGAAAGTTCCTTGGCCACGGCTTCCAATCTATCGCCGCGACGGCCGGTAATCACAAGCCTGTAACCTTCTTCGGCCAAACGTGCCGCGATGGCCCGGCCTATACCCGAAGTGGCACCCGTAATCAAAGCTGTTTTCTTCATTTTTCTCTGTTTTTCGATTTGCCGGAAAGACCCGGTCTTTCTTTCATATCATTCTCCGCCTATACGGCTACATCGCCTTTGATGGCCGGATGGCATTGGTAATTTTCGATGGTTATGTCTTCAAAGTCGAAAGCGAAAATATCCTTCACCTCGGGGTTCAGCTTCAGTTGCGGCAAAGGAAAAGGCTTTCGGCTCAGTTGCAGCTTCACCTGCTCCAGATGGTTATGGTAGATATGGGCATCGCCCACGGCATGCACGAAGAAGCCCGGCTTGAGGCCGCACACCTGCGCCATCATCGAGGTAAGCAAGGCATAGGAGGCGATATTGAAGGGCACTCCCAGAAAAGTATCCGCACTGCGCTGATATAGCTGGCAGGACAGCCGTCCCTCGGAAACATAAAACTGAAAGAACGTGTGACAGGGCGGCAACGCCATCCTGTCCACATCGGCCGGATTCCATGCCGAAACGATAAGCCGCCGCGAATCGGGGTTGCGGATGATTTGTTCCGCCACGTTCTTTATCTGATCGATATGCCGTCCGTCGGGGGCCGCCCAATCGCGCCACTGCTTGCCGTACACCGGACCGAGATCGCCGTTTCCATCCGCCCATTCATCCCATATCGTTACTTTATTTTCGTGCAGATAACGGATATTGGTATCACCCTTCAGCATCCAAAGCAACTCGTAGATGATGGAACGCAGATGCAATTTTTTAGTCGTGACCAAAGGAAATCCTTCCGAAAGGTCGAAACGCATCTGGTAGCCAAAGTAGCTGCGTGTTCCCACGCCCGTACGGTCGTGTTTGTCTGTGCCGTGTTCCAGAATGGTGGAAAGCAGGTCGAGATAGGTTTTCATATCACAATGAAGCTAAAATTCAATGGTAAGTCCGTCATAGGCCATCCACACATTGTCCGGAAGTTCGCTTTGGGTCTGCGCATAGCCTAAGGCGTGGCCGGTATGCACCAGATAGGCGCGTTCCGGCTTAAGTTCGTCTATCAGTTGCAAAGCCTCTGAAACACAGAAATGGGTGGGATGTGGTTCCTTTCGCAACGCATTCACCACCAAAATTTTAGTACCACGCATCTTTTCTACCGAAGCGCGTTCTATCACCTTGGCATCGGTAATGTAGGTAAGATCTCCCATACGGTAAGCGTTCACTTTCATCTCGTGGTGCAGCACCTCGATGGGCCTTACCCTCAGATCGCCTATGCGGAACGACCTTTCCTGAACCCGGTGCATATCGAACCGAGGGGCTCCCGGATAGCGGTGATGCCCGAAAGCATACGGTAAGAAAGCATGCACGGCCTCTAAGGTCCGGGCGTTTCCATACAAAGGAATGGCACTTTGCTGATAGTAGTTGAACGAGCGCACCTCATCCAGCCCCGCGATATGGTCGCGATGGGCGTGGGTAAGCAGAATGGCATCGATACGCCGTATATCCGAACGCAACATCTGGTAACGGAAATCGGGGCCGGCATCGATAAGCACATTCACCTTGGGCGTTACAATAAAGGCACTTGTACGCAATCTTCTGTCTTTGGGATCCCCGGAGGTGCAAACCGCGCAACGGCACCCTACGATAGGCACTCCCTGAGAAGTTCCGGTTCCTAAAAAAACAAGGCGGTTCATGCGGATCGGATTTTTTGACACGCGAAGGTACGAAATTACGGCCGCACCTGTCCGAATTATTCCACCGAACATCGAGAATGTAAAGCAAAACAGCAAAAACAACAACATTTGTTTTTCTATTTTGTTTACCTTTGGCATCTCGGCAATATTTGCTTCTTTCTGCAAAAACATCCAAGATGTCCTCAACCACCGAAAAGCTGATTCAAAACGGCACAAAGCTGTTGAAAAAAGTCGAAAGATATAAATCCGTTCCGGCGAATCTTCTCTCCCGGATACAGCGGATCACATTCCGGCAAGGAATCTTTCTTCTCGTGGCGGCAGGCGGCCTCATCACAGGCTTGTATTTCCTGTTCCGTTCCCGTCCCGAGCCCGTACCCTTGCCCACCGTTTCCATACAGCCTGTAGAAATCAAGGACATGGAAGTTTACGGAGAATACGTGGGCAGAATCCGCGCCCAACAGTTCGTGGAGATCCGCGCCCGCGTGGAGGGTTATCTGGAAAAGATGCTCTTTGACGAAGGCACCTATATCAAGAAAAACCAGCTGCTGTTCGTCATCGACCCCAATCTTTACCGCGCCCGTGTGGAGAAAGTAAAGGCACAACTGAACAAAAACAGGTCGCTGGAACAAAAAGCCGAACGCGACCTGAACCGTATCCGTCCCCTGTATGAACAAAACGCCGCCAGTCAATTGGACTTAGACAACGCCATCGCCGCCCACGAAAGCGCGAAAGCCGAAGTGGAGATGAGTAAGGCCGACCTTATCCAAGCCGAAATGGCGCTCAGTTATACCTCGGTTCGCTCACCCATCGCCGGCTACATCAGCGAAAGAAACGTGGATATCGGCACCCTTGTGGGGCCCGGCGGAAAATCGTTGCTGGCCACCGTGGTAAAAAGCGACACCATTCTGGTGGACTTCAGCATGACCGGACTGGATTATCTCAAAAGCAAGGAAAGAAACGTGAACATCGGGCAAAAAGTGATGGAAAGGAAATGGAATCCCTTCATCACGATCACCCTGCCCGACAACACTGTATATCCATACAGCGGCTTGGTGGATTTTGCCGATCCGCAGGTGGATCCCAAAACGGGAACCTTTACCGTGCGGGCGGCCATCGCCAATCCCGACCATATCCTTCTGCCCGGACAGACCACGCGCGTGAAGCTTTTGCTCGATGTGCGCGAAAACGCGATGGTGGTGCCGCAGAAAGCCCTGATCATCGACAAGGGCGGTGCCTATATCTTTGTGGTGAGACCCGACAGCGTTTGCGAGAAACGTTTTATCGAATTAGGCCCAGAAATAGACAATTCGGTTATCGTGGAACGAGGTATCGCGCCTTCCGAAAACATCGTGGTGGAAGGCTACCATAAACTGGTGCACGGAGGCAAGGTACAGATTGTTCCCGATCCGTCCTTTACGCCCGACCAACCTGAACTGCCCCGCTTCAGCGCCCCGGCGGCGGATTCTTTGGCAAACGATACAAACCGATAATCCATGAAGGCAGACTTTTTCATAGACCGGCCTGTTTTCTCGATGGTGTTGTCGATCCTCATCGTGATGGTGGGGGCTATCGGGCTTACGCTTCTTCCCATCGAACAATATCCCAAGATTGTGCCGCCTACCGTCCGCGTAACGGCCTCTTATCCGGGTGCCGATGCCCAGACCGTTACCCAGGCCGTGGCCACTGCCATCGAACAGCAGCTCAACGGAACACCGGGCATGTTGTATATGGAATCCACCAGCAACAACTCGGGCGGATTCAGCGCCGTCATCACTTTCGACATCAACACCGATCCCGACTTGGCGGCCGTTGAGGTACAGAACAGGGTAAAGCTGGCCGAATCACGGTTGCCGGCCGAAGTGGTTACAAACGGATTGTCGGTGGAAAAAGAAGCCACCAGCAAGCTGATGACCATCACCCTGTTGTCTCACGATCCCAAATTCGATGAAATCTATCTGAGCAATTTCGCCACGCTCAACGTATTGGATATGTTGCGCCGCGTGCCGGGCGTAGGACGGGTAAGCAATGTGGGCAGCCGCTATTACGCAATGAAAATCTGGATACAGCCCGACAAGCTTGCCAATTTCGGGCTAACGGCCAAAGACATCCAAAACGCCATCCGCGACCAGAACCGGGAATCGGCCGCCGGCATCCTGGGACAGGCACCGGTAGAAAACATCGATATTTCCATCCCCATCATCGCCCAAGGAAGACTCTCCACGGTGGAAGAATTCGAAGACATTGTGGTAAGGGCCCAGACCGACGGCGGCATCATCCGTCTCAGAGACGTGGCGCGTGTGTCGCTCGAAGCCTCCGTTTATACCACCGAAAGCGGCATCAACGGGGGGAACGCGGCCGTGCTCAATATCAGCACCCTGCCCGGGGCCAATGCGATGGATGTGGCCAAATCGGTGCGGAAGGAAATGGAGGAAATCAGCAAAAGCTTTCCCGAAGGCATCACCTACAGCATTCCTTTCGATACCACCGAGTATATTTCCGATTCCATCCACCATGTCTTCCGTACGCTTTTCGAAGCCCTCTTCCTGGTTATCCTCGTGGTGTTCCTCTCCTTACAGAACTGGCGTGCCACGCTGATTCCGATTGTGGCCGTACCCATCTCGCTGATAGGCACTTTCGGCGTGATGCTGTTGTTCGGCTTTTCCCTCAACACCATGACCCTGCTCGGCCTTATCCTGGCCATCGGGATCGTGGTCGATGACGCCATCGTGGTGGTGGAAAACGTAGACAGGGTGATGCACGAAGAAGGGCTGTCGGCCTATGAGGCAACCAAGAAGGCCATGCAGGGGCTGAGCGGTGCGTTGGTGGCCATGTCGCTGGTGCTTTGCGCGGTGTTCGTTCCTGTCAGCTTCCTGAGCGGCATCACCGGACAACTCTACCGCCAATTCACCATCACCATTTCGGTGTCGGTGATCATTTCCACCATCGTGGCCCTTACCCTGAGCCCCGTGATGTGTTCGCTCTTTCTCAAACCCGCCGGGACAAACCGGAAAAAACCATGGCTGTTCCGCACCATCAACCGCTGGTTGGAAAAAGGTTCGGTTTCTTACCGCAAAGGCATCGAACACACCCTTGCCCACTCCAGACGCTTCATGTGCTTTTTCGCTTTGATCCTGGCCGGAATATGGATTATGAACCGACTGGCTCCCACCAGTTTCATGTCGAAAGAAGACCAAGGTTATTTTACGATCGAACTCGAACTTCCGGAAGGTGCCACCATAGAACGAACCCGCAAGGTAACCGACCGGGCCGTTGCCTATCTGATGCAGCATCCCGATATAGACCACGTACTGAACGTAACGGGTTCCAGCCCGCGTGTAGGCACCAGCCAGTCGCATAGCCAACTCACCGTAATTCTCAAACCATGGAACAAACGCAAGGAAACTTCGATTGAGAACACCATGAAAGAAGTCCGGAAAGAATTGAGCCGATATCCCGAAAGCAAGGTGTATCTGAGCAGTCCGCCCATCATTCCCGGCCTGGGTTCGTCGGGCGGGGTGGAAATGGTGCTGGAGGCCAGAGGCACCACATCCTACGAACAGCTTCAACAAGCCGTGGATACCTTGATGGTGCTGGCCTCAGGCCACAAGGAAGTGGGAAGCATCTCTTCCTCGATGCAAAACGCCATTCCGCAATTGTTCTTCAATGTGGACCGCGACCGCGCCCAACTGCTGGGCGTACCGGTAGCCGATATTTTTTCCACGCTCAAAACCTTTACCGGTTCGGCCTATATCAACGACTTCAACCTCTTCAACCGTATATACCGCGTGGACATGCAGGCCGAAGCGCAATTCCGCGCCCACCGCGGCAATCTGAACCTGTTTTTCGTAAGGGGTTCCTCGGGGGCGATGATCCCCATTTCCAACCTGGGGACCTCCTACTACACCTCCGGCCCCGGTTCCATCAACCGTTTCAACATGTTCAACTCCGTTACCATACAGGCCGAAGCCGCACAAGGCTACAGCACAGGGCAGGTGATGAACATCATGCAGGATTTGGTAAACAAACATCTTCCAGCGGGTATCGGCGTGGAATGGAAAGGTCTTTCTTATCAGGAAAAGCATGCGGGTGGAAAAACCGGCATGGTTCTGGCCTTGGCCTTCTTGTTTGTTTTCCTGTTCCTGGCCGCCCAATATGAGAGCTGGTCGGTACCTATCGCCGTGTTGCTCTCATTACCCATCGGCGTGTTCGGCGCCTATCTGGGCATCACCCTTTGCGGTATGGAGAACAACGTTTATTTTCAGATCGGACTGGTGATGCTGATTGGTCTGGTTGCCAAAAACGCCATCCTTATCGTTGAATTCGCCACCGTGGAAGTAGAGAAGGGAAAAGATCTCCTGACAGCCGCCTTGCAGGCCGCCAAACTCCGTTTCCGCCCTATCGTGATGACTTCCGTGGCTTTTATTCTCGGACTGGTACCCTTGGTGTTGTCGTCCGGCCCCGGATCGGAAAGCCACAAAGACATCGGGACCGGGGTGTTCTTCGGAATGCTTGTGGCCATTCTCGTGGGCATCCTTTTCGTACCCTATTTCTTTGTCCACATCTACAGGTTCAAGCAAAACTTAAGCCGCAAAAAGTTATGAAAATCCTATTTTCCAGAACGGTGTTCTTCGTTTCGGCGGCCTTGCTCCTTTCGGCCTGTTCGATGAAAAGATATTGCCCCGAACCGGATCTGAATCTACCCCAAAAGGTGTGGCGCGACAGTCATGCAGAGTTGGATTCCCTTGCTATGGCAGATTGGGAATGGTGGGAAGTCTATACCGATACCGTTTTGCAGAAACTGATCCGGAAAACGCTTGCCAACAACAAAAACATGCAGGCGGCCATCTCCAAAATCAAACAACTGCGCTACAGCAGCCGCGCGGCGTTGGCCGAAAACCTGCCCGGCATTTCGCTTCGTCTGGGAGGCGACTATGAAGAAACGCATCACTATCAATCCGCACTTGCCATTGATCCCGAACCCGCGTTACGGGCTTCGGTAACATGGGAATACAACCTCTTTGGCGCACAAGCGTGGAACAACCGTCAGGCACGGGATAACTATCTGGCCTCCATTGAAGGGCAGCGGGCCTTGCAAATGAGCCTGATTGCCCAAGTGGCCACAGCCTATTTCGAATTGAAATCCCTCGACAGGCAACTGGATATCGTTACCCGCACCATCGAAACCCGCCGTGAAAACATGGAGAAGAACCATCTCCGGTTCAAAGGCGGCCTTACCTCTGAAATCGTGTACCATCAGGCTATCGTGGAATACCTCAACGCCGCCACGCTCGTGCCCGATATCGAAACGCAGATCGCCTTGAAAGAAAGTGCCATCTCGCTCTTGGCCGGCGAATTCCCGTCGGCGGTGGAAAGGTCGAAAAACCCGTTGGAAAGCATGCAGTGGCGTGAAATTCCCTTGGGTCTTCCTTCCGAACTGCTGCTTCGTCGCCCCGATGTAAGGCAAGCCCGTACCCAACTGGATGCGGCCATGGCCAGAACCGGTTTTTACTTCGCCAGCCGTTTCCCCTCCGTACGTTTCCGTTTCGAACCCGGATTCGAAAACATCGAATGGGCGCACATCTTCCGCGCCCCCCATCTCTATTTCCTCGGGCATCTGCTCGTTCCCATCTTCTCTTTCGGGAAGAACCAAAGCCAGTTCAAAGCTTCCATCGAGGCGTATATGCAGGAAAAGGGCGCTTATGAACAAAAAGTGCTGTCGGCTTTCAAGGAGGTGAACGACGCCATGGTGATTTATTCCAAAGCCGTTCAAAATTCGGCGCTCCTGCTCAACCTGCATAAAGCCGCGCAGAAATATGCGGATATGGCCGAACTCCAATACATAAACGGGGTTATCAGCTATCTGGATGTATTGGATGCCCAGCGAAGATACCTCAACTCTCAGTTGGGGCTGACACGAAGCATCTGCGAAGAATACATAACTTTAGTAAATTTGTACAAAGCTTTGGGCGGCGGTTGGAATACGGAATTGCCTGAAAACGCCCTCACCAAAGGGCAATTGCGCAAACAGGAACAGATCGTGAAACAACAGATGCACGATTCCCTTCAAACGCTTCCCGGCCTTACGCCCCAAGAGACTTTACAGACCCACTACCGTGAATTTTTGGGGAAAGACGCCACAGAAAAGACGGAAAGGCTGATCCGGCAGGACTTCAGCCCTACAGCCAAAACGTCCGGAACATCCAAAAAGAAGAAAAAAAACAGATAGACATGAAAACGAAATTTTTCTGGATCGCCGGCCTTTCGTTGCTTGCCCTCGCGCAGGCCAAGGCTCAATCCGAACCCGTTAAACTGGAACTTCCTCCCGATCAGGTAATCCGGCATTTCCGTGCCAACAACTCGGGAACGGCCGCCGTAACATGGTTGCAGTTCGAAGATGACAAAGACACCTATATCACCGGTACTTTTCATGTAGATGGCGATGCCAAGAAAGTGATATACCGCAACAACGCATGGTTCTGCAGCGAAACCAAGATTCCGCTCAACTATGCGCCGGCCAAGATAAAAGCCGCCCTCGACTCGCTTGCCCCCGGCTTCGAACTCAAGGAACTATACTATCAAACGGCCGTCCGCGACAAAGGATACCGCGCCGTGATGCAAAAAGGCAAAAAGAAGAAAGCGGAGTTCCGTCATCTGCTCTTTTCTGCCAAAAACCAATTCATGAAAGAGGAAGAAGCCGCCCAAAGCCAGATTTACCGCTTCTAAGCACACGCTCTTTTCCAAAAAAGAAAGGCGGAGCAATTTGCTCCGCCTTTCTTTTTTGGATTGCCCGCACAAGGCCGGCATCCTTATTGCGCCACATAGTTTACGGTAAATGTTTTCGACTGCAATACAACGGCGTCTTCCACCCTTATCACCTGATAGGTAAAACTTCCCTGCGCCGATGAAATACCTTCCTGTGCGTAACGGGCATACAGCGTATATTCGTTGTACTTGGCCACCTTTTCGTTGAATTCCTGAATGGCTTCACGGTCGTTTTGTTCCCGTGCCTTCTTTTCTGTAGCGGCATCGTTGTCGATGTATTCGGCACCGTTCCAACCCAAGACATCCAGATATAGCGTCGTAACCGTGGTGGCCCGGGGGTCTCCCGTCATGGAAATATCGCTCACGCTGTATTGATAATAAGTTTCCACTTCCCGCTCGCACGAAGAGAATAAACCTGCACAAGCCAGCATTAAAGCCAGACCTGACATCCATTTCAACATTTTCATAACAATTATATTTTTATATTTTACGCTAGTTTTCGACCGACCTTTTCTCGCCATGGCATAACCCAAGCGAGCTTGGCTTCTGCGCATGGCTTATCGAAAACGTTGGTCTGCTTTTTGGCAAAGGTAGCGGAATTCAGTTTACAATCCTAATTCTTCGGCGCTGAAATTCTCATAGCGCGCCAAAACGAACAGGTAATCCGACAAACGGTTCACATACCGCAATGCCAAACGCTCCCTGTCCCGTTCCTTTTCGGGCAACATTCCTTGAAAACCCACCATCAACCGCTCACAGCGCCGGCATACCGTACGCGCCACGTGCGTCTGGGCGGCTGCCCGGAAACCGCCCGGCAATATAAAATCGGTCAACGCGGGCAGCCGCCCGTCCATGCGGTCGATAGCCTCCTCCAAAGCCTTCACATCCGTTTCTTCCACGAATGGGTAGGAAAAATCCTTGCCCGATTCAAAGTCGAACGAGTAAAATCCGCCAATCTTAAACAGGTTTCGCTGTATCTGTTCGATAAACCGGCGGTCGTCATCATCCAACACCTTGCGGTAAGTCATCAAAAGGCCCAACCAGGAATTGAGTTCGTCTAACGTACCGTACACCTCCACCTGGGCATCGTCCTTGCGCACCCTCCTTCCTCCTATCAAAGAAGTGGTTCCCTTGTCTCCGCTTTTGGTATATACTTTCATCTTTCACTTCGTTTTGTCGGGATAGAGCGTATCCCACCATTGCGAACGGGTTTTCAGATATTTCTCAAACCATGCCAAAATGGTCTTTTCCCAATCGGTGCGCTTGGCGTAATCCACAATACCGTGGTCTTCGCCGGCCACCGTAACCATCGCCACCTCCCTGCCCAATATCCGCAAGGCCTTATACATCTGATAGCTTTCTCCGATGGGCACATTCACGTCCGAAGTGCCATGAAGCAAAAGCAAGGGCGTATGCACGTTGTGGGCGTTGAACAGCGGACTTTGGTCCACAAAGATATCGCGACGGTTCCAGGGAAAAGAAAACGCGTTGGCCGAAGCCCCGTACAGATAGCCCCAATAACCTTCGCCCCAATAGGAAGAAATGGAACTGATACCGGCATGCGAAACAGCGGCGGCAAACAAATCGGTGCGCGTTATCAGGAGCTGGGTCATGAAACCGCCGTAGGAAGCTCCTATGCAGCCCAATCTGGCCGAATCTACAAAAGGATGTTCGGCGCAGAAACGGCGCACGCCCGAAATAATCTCATCGGCTACGGTAATGCCCCAGTTGTTCACATGGGCGGCCGAAAATTCCCGGCCATAGCCGATAGCGCCCGAAGGTTGCACCACCAGCACCACATAACCCTGCGAGGCCCATACACTCTTGGGATAACGCATCGAAAGCGCTCTCGGCGTGGGCGTGGTACCCGAATAATAATACACGATACAAGGGTATTTCTTCGAAGCATCGAAATCGGGCGGAAGATAATACACCGCCTCTACCGTATCGCCTCCGGCATTGAGATACCACCAGTCTTCATGCGCGCCGATCCTTACCCCGGCCAGTTCCTCTGCCTGCGGATCGGCCACGCACACGGCCCCCTGTCCCTTGGCCGCAAACTCGTTTCTGGCCGCATTGCCTTTTATCAAATATGCCCGGAAAGGTTTGTCGATACTGCTTCCCGTATAAAGCAAGGCATTGGCGCACACATCAAAGCCGTTCACCACATCGGTATGCGCCGGAACCTTGCTGAAAGTACGGTTGGAGAGACGGTAGGCATACAGGTTTACAAAATCGTGGTCGTCGGCATACAGATAGATGTAGTTGCCCGAGGCTTCCCACCGGCACTTCTGCAACGAGGGCGCGAAATTTTCAGTAATCCAATCGGCCTTTTTGGTCTCGATATCAAAAATAAAAGCCTCCACTTGAAAATCGTTGGGGATGAAGCAATCCTGACAAGGTACGGAAACCCCTTGTCCGGAAAATGCCTTAAACATCTGTTCCGATCCGGTCACCAACAGTTTTTTACCGTCGGGCGAAAAACCGGCGTTTCCCGGAAAATAGGTATGGAAAAGCTCTTCTGTTTCCAGACTTTCCACATCCATACGGTAAAAACGTTGCAACATATACTGACGAACCGTATCCACGGCATCTTCGGTGGAAAAAAGGATGTAGCGGCCATCGCTCGAAATGTCCATCAGCGATGCCGAATGATAGCCGTAGGTAAGCGGAACACGGGTCGAAGAGGCCAGACAAAGCTTGCTTAAAGCCGTGCGGGTGCGGTAGTAGGGCCATTGATCCATGGGATTTTCCATTTTCCGGAGCCCGTTTTTAGGCTCCTCGCCCTTGGTGTCGGTTTGCAGAATCAGATATCTTCCCTTAGGATCCCAACTGAAACCACTCAGATCTTCATCCGTTTCGTAAGCCAGGGTAGCCGGCCCGCCCAATTTACCCGTATAAATCGCGCAACGGCTGCCGCTGCGTTTCATATAAGCGTAAAGATCCGCCCCTGCGGCGAAACTCAAACCCGAAACACCGCTCAGTTCCATAACCGGTTGCGGATATTCTCTGGCGCTCACTTCCGCGCTGCGGTAGATCCGATGTACCGAGGTGTATTTTTTAAGCTGCGGCACGGCATAATTGAAACTCAGTTTCAGATATTCGCCACTATGCGACAATTGCGGCGCATATACGCTGGGCGCGTTCAGATAGTGCGACAGGCCATAATATTCGGCCACATCCGCCCCTACTTCCAGCCCCTGCCCTTCGGTGGAAAAACTTACCGACAGCCCCGAAGCCTTTTCCTTGCCCGTATAGAGCCGCTGCATCATAAACACATGATAACCCGGCTCTATTTTCAGCACGGCATGGCTCACGGCCGGATGCACGGTGTCTTCGGCCGTGGTGCGGCTCAATACCTCCGTCCCGTCCATATAAAGCTTGAAGGCCGGAGAAGAAACCACTTTAACCGTGGCCTTGGCGTAAGCCTCCGCACGGAGATAGAAGCAGCTCAACGTCCACGCATGATGCAATGAATCCACACGGCCAACCTCCGGTACATAGGCGGTATCCACCGTTTTCCACTGCCGTTTCTTTCCTTGCCATATAAGGATATCCCCCGCCTGGGGACGGGCGTCAAAACCCGTTTCCTTCTCAAAAAAAGGATAGGAGAAAAGCGTGGAAACCGAGAAAGTTTTTCCGTTGATGTCTTTTTCGTTGCTGAAAGCCGGCAGAGAGAACGGCAACGGTTCCAGATGCAGATAGGTTTCGAGCTTATATTCCGTTTCTTTGGCTCCGCCCGTTGTGTTCCGGGCCGATACGGGCCCTGCCACCATCCATGTACCGGCCACCAAAAGGGCCAAAGTACGAAAGGCACCTTTTTTCAAAGATGCCTTTTGTTCTTTTAATTTTAAATAAATAGGATTCATATCCGTTGTGGTTGATTACCGTATTTATTCCGAAACCTGTTCGGAAGCAGGCTCCGGCGTGGATTCCGGGGCAGGTTCCGAGGCGGGTTCCGATATGTTTTCGGAGGCTGCATCCGGATCCGGTTCAACCGGTTCGGCCGTAGCCGCAGGGGTTTCATCGGCCGCAGCGGGAACCGGCGATTCCACGTTTACATGGGAATGCTGCCGCCGACCCATTCCGGAAGCCGCATCCATGTTGTTTTCAATAATCTTGAACTCTGTACGGCGGTTCAACGCACGCCCTTCCTCGGTATCGTTCGAGGCGATCGGCTGGGTAAGCCCCATCCCGACATAGGTGAGACGATCTATGCTGATACCGCGATCCACCAGATATTCCACAACCGATTTGGCCCGGCGTTCAGACAAACCTTGGTTATAGTTTGCCGAACCCTTGTTGTCGGTATGTCCCGAAATTTCAATCTTGATGGTAGGCACTTCAACCAAAAGCTTGTAAAGTCGATCCAACTCCACGTACGACTGCGGCAACAGCGTAGCCTTATCGAATTCATAGAAAATGTTGCGCAACACCACGCGACTTCCCACCGATACATTCTTGAGCGGAAAATCCTTGCTGATTTCCTGATATTCGGCCGTTGCGGGAAGATCGAAATTTTCGGAATGGAACAGATATCCGTCGCGACGCACCGTAATGGCGTAGTTATGCCCCGCAGGAAGTTGAATCATAAAACGCCCCGTACGCGGATTCGATTTGAAGAGCGCTATTTCCTGCTGCAAGTCATTATCCACCATCACCACCTCGGCCGCCAACGGCTCTTTGGTGTAATCATCATACACAAAGCCTTTCAGGAGCGTGATGGGCGTAATCTTGATTTCGGCCGCCGATTCGGCCACAGATTCGCTCACAGGGGCGGTGATATAGGCCAGAAGCTGGTCTTCCGACTGTGTGATAACCCCCTTTTCTTCCCCCATATAAGTTACTCTGTACAAGTCGTAACCGCCCATGCTTTCGGCCATGCGCTCGGAAGCGTAATACCCCGTTTTTCCCGTAAGCGAATGACGGTAGAAAGCATCATTTTCCACCGTGTTGATAGGCCATCCCAGATTCTGGGGCTCGCTCCAGGATGTATCGGTATCGCCTTTCTGAGAATAGAATATATCGTATCCCCCCATGGTAAGATGCCCGTTGGAAGAAAAGAAAATCGAGTTGCCATCGGATATCACGAATACCGAAATTTCATCTTGGGGCGTATTGATGGTGGGTCCCAGATTAACCGGTTCGCTCCAACCTTCTCCCTCCTGCCGTATCATCCATATATCGAAACCTCCGTAACCACCTTCACGGTCGCTTACAAAATAAGCGGTTTTTCCATCGAAGGTAAAGGAGATGGTCTGCTCCTGCGAAATGGGCGTTCCCGTTTCCTTTCCTTCTCCCAATCGTTTGGGTTTGGCCCAACCCGAAGCATCGGACAAGGCGGTGAATATCTCTCCCTCGCGTTTGGCTCCGCGATATACGAAAAGAGTGGATTCATCGGAAGAAAGGCCGGCCGAGGCATCGTGCCCGGCTGTATTGACGGGTTCTCCCACGTTATACACCATCCAAAGCGTATCCACTATCGAATCTTTGCAGGCCAGATACACGTCTTCGAAAGACATGCCCGAATAGGTATCCACGTCTTCCGTAACGGCACCGGGCCGCAGGGATGTAAAATATATCTGCGTTTCATCGGCATTCACCAAAGGCGCATAGTCCGGATAGGGCGAATTGAGCGTGGAACCCATATTGTCCACAAACACACGGGCCGGTTTCTTTATCTGCTGCTTAGCATAGCGGCACTCCTTGATACGCCGCATACAGCGGGTCTGCGCGGCCGTATCGAGGTCGGGGGTTTGCAAACAGCGTTCAAACAGGATAATGGCCGAATCCAATTCATAGCGCGATACATACAGACGAGCCAGATCGTAACGGGATTCAAAATTGCCGCTATCCAAAGCCAAGGCCTTACGCAGATAAGGTTCCGCCTCAAAACGGGTCATTACCGACACCGTGTAGCAATGCCCCAGAAGCACATTGAGCAGAAGGTTTTCCGGATTGGCTTCATAGGCTTGCAGAAGGTACGGAATGGCCTCTACCCGCCTGCCTTCCGAAAAAAGAGAAAGCCCGGTCTTATACCCTTTGTAAGCGCCACGGTAGGTTTTTCCATCAACTGAACTCATTGTCTTCCGGTTAAAGGCTGTACCCACATTGGCGTATTCCAACTGCTTCTGGCTCAAAGCCCAAGGTTTCTTAGGGGCTTTTTCCGGTTTATTGGTGGGATTTTCCTTGATTTTCTTGGGAGGGAGTCCGAAGTTGTCTTCAACGGCGGCGGCGCCGCAAACCGTTTCGGCCCGAAGCTCAAGCGACCCGATGCCCGCCAAAACAACGAATGCCGCCAACACGGCGATATAACTGGAAAAATGATTGAAAACGGATTTCATGACCATCTTGCTTTTAACGGGTTACTGTTTATTGGTGGCACCACACTGCATGCTGGAATAACGTTTGGCCTTTTCATTGCCCAATTCGGCGGCCTGTTGCCAATCCTGACAGGCCCCTTCCGCATCCCGGTTCATTTCCTTGAAATTGCCGCGATTCAGGTAGGCCGCGGCATTCTTGGGCATCAGTTCCACAGCTCTGTTGCCGTCGGCCAAGGCCTGTTCGTATTCAAACAGCTTGTAATAGGCGCAGCCTCTGTTAAGATACGCATACGCATAATTCGGATTCAGCATCAGACAGGTATCGAAATCGGCTATCGCCTTTTCGTACTGCCCCATCTCGTAATAGGTAAGCCCGCGGAGATTGTAGGTAAGATGATTCTTAGGCGCTTTCCCTATGGAGATTGTGTATATTTCCAAAGCCTTTTCATAATTGCCTGAACGGCGCAGGGCACTTCCCCAGTTGTTGTGCATGAATATCGCATCGGGTTCCAGTTCGCAGGCCTTTCTGTAATCGGCCACCGCTTCTTCGTTCTGCCCCAGCTGGCGTTTGGCGCTCGCCCTATCGTTGTAGGCATAGGCATAGGAAGGATTGCTCTCAATGGCCCGGTCGTAATCGGCTATCGCCTTTTCGTATTCTTTCTTTTCAAAGAACAAACCGCCCCGATAATAAGCGGAAGCGGCATGGCGCGAGTCTTCTTCAAGAGCTTTCGTATAGCTTTCCATCGCCTTGTCATGCTGGTTGTCTTTGTAATAGCATTGCCCCAAACCGAAATAGGCATCTGCCGTGGCACCTAAGGAAATGGCTTGATTGAAATCCTCGATAGCTTCGGCGATATCCCCTTGCTGCCACTTGATAGAGGCGCGGTTGGTATAAGCCTCGGCATAGTCGGGTTTGAGCTCGATGGCTTCATTGAATTTTTCCAAAGCCGACTCAAAATCGCCCGCTTGCATGAATTCCACCCCGGCGTTGTAGGCTTTCTTCTCCAACTGCTCGTCGATCGTGCTGGCCTTGATAACCGATTCGGGTTCTTCTTCAGGCGGTGTCTGCAAAAACGGATCGCCCACCGGCCCCACTTCTTGCGCCCGAAGTGTGGCGAAAGCCGCCAAAGCGGCTGTCAGCGTTGTACAAACAAATGATTTCATAACGTTTATCGCTCTAAAATTCTTTTTCTGATTGGATCAACAAATTACGGATTCCTATTCCGGCACGACCACCGGGAAATCGTAATCGAAGTGCATAAAATGCATCGGTTCCATCACGTGATCCAGAAAATCACGGTAGGCATCGGTTACACCAAACGTATTCTTATCGAAATAAACATCGGGAAGCGGAATATTGCCGATGGAACCCATATCGATGGAGGAGGTGTTGAACTCTTCCAGTTCATTGTAGCGCACCACCTTGTTGAGTACCGGCATCTGCCCGTAGGCCTTGCGCAAAAGCAAGTCCACCACCTTGTCTGCCAGCGTGGAGGTGAGACGGCGGTCATACTCGCGGCATTCTCCCGAACGGGCGAAATAACCGCTTATCTGCGCCCGGGCATCCAGTCCCAGATGCTGCGTGATCTCCTTGGCCACCACGCCGCTTATACCGCCCAAACGGGCATGACCGTATTCATCGGTTTCCGAACTGGCGTGCACCACATCGATTTTGCCCGTGGCTTCATCGTACCAACGTACGCCTTCCGAAACGGCAATAATCAGACAACGTTTACGGCTGCGCATATACAGTTCCTTGACCCTCTCGAAGAAAAACTCCTTGCGTTCGGCCGTCATGGGACATTCGGGAACCAGCACCATATCCGCCCCGCCATGCGCGGCCGTTGCCGTGAGCCAGCCCGCATCACGTCCCATCACTTCCATCACCATCACACGGCGGTGAGATTCGGTGGTTGTACGCAACATATTGGTAAGACGCGCCACTGTACGGGCGGCGGAAGGGAACCCGGGACAAATCACGGCTTCTATATCCTGTCCGTCGTAACGGTGTATGGTGCGTGTGCGAAGGTCGTTGTCGATGGTTTTGGGAAAACCGATAACGGGAATGCCTTCCTTTTCGTAAAGCTTCTTAGCCGCCCCGTTGGTGTCGTCTCCCCCTATGGTGACCAAAACGTCTATTTTGTAACGTTCCAGATTGCGGAGAATCTGACCGACGCGGTCTTCGCCTTCTTTGGAGGAAAACGGATTGGTACGGCTCGAACTCAAGGCCGTACCTCCATAAAGCCCGTTGTAGGGCTGAAAGGTAAGATCCACTACCTGTCCGTCTCCCAAAAGCCCTTTCCATCCCTGACGGATGCCGTAAACCTTGTAGCCCAGTACGGAAGCGCGGTTACGCACGCATTCGATGCTGGAATTGATGGCCGGCGTATCCCCGCCGCCCGAAAGAATGGCCAATGTCTTGCCATGAAAGAGTTTGTAGTCCGATCCCATTGCAATCTCCTTGTTTCTGTTTTTGCATGGCCCGCACACAAGGGATGCGAATCTTGCAATGAGATGCACCTCTGGCGTGGAAAGCCTTGAAAAAATCCGCTTTCAGCTTAGTTGAAAACCGTTTTCTCAAAACTTTCAAAGTTACTACAAATCCATCATTTTACAAAATACCGGAAATGGAGGAGAAACGGGCAAGGCCGACGGCAAGGCCTATCCTACCCGCTGCCTTGAAGCCCAAATACTGCCTACCCGGCGGATCTTCACCAGCATATGGCTTGCAGATAACCCCGGATAAAGGCTTCCGTTTCGGATTTTCTTTCGTAGAATCCCATATGGCCGATGGGCAAGGTAAGCACATGACAATGCTCGGGAATAAGGGTCTGGGCCATGATTTTGGCCGGATTGATGCGGTTATCGCGTTTGCCGATAATGAACATGATGGGAACGGGAAGCTGCAAGACCTCCAGGCGGCTTGGCCTTTCCATCATACCGGCCTGGGCGGCGGCGATAGCCGCGGCCCCCATGTTCCCTGCCGATTCCTGCAAGGCGGCGATTTGCGGTTGGTAGCCGGCGGATGTGCCGGGGGCGAAAAGATCGGCGGTGGTATCGAGGATAAACGATATTTTTCCGGCACGGAGTATCTGTAACGAACGCCGCCTGTTTTCTTTCGCCTGCGGCTCGTCCGCCGCAGGATGGGAATGATAGAACCCGAGCCCCTTTACCTTCCGTGGATAGAGGGCGGCAAAGGCCGCCGCCACATAACCGCCCATCGAATGGCCTATCACCACGGCTTCGGAAACGGATTCCGCCTCCAGGACGCGATTCACCAGTTCTGCCTGCAATTCCATGGTATGCACTTCGGCAAAACAATCGCTTTGGCCATGACCGGCCAAATCCACGCAGATCACAAAATAGCCCAGTTCCGACAAGTAACCGGCCAGTTCGTCCCACACAAACACCGCTTCGGTAAAACCGTGCAGCAACACCACAGGTTTGATTCCCGTGCCTGTTTCGCTTTTCCTTATCGTATAGTGAAGCCTATGGGTATCTATTTCCAGATATTTATGCAGCATGGAGGAAGGTTATTTCTTGAGGTTCATCAATTTTTCACGCTCCCGCATTTCCTTTGGCGTGAGCGGTTCTCCACTTTCTTCGTATTCGCGGCTATGGCTATATACCCGCCATTTTTCAAGCACTGCCGCCATATCCGACGGCATATCGGATTCAAAATGCACCTGCTTGCGGCTGAGCGGATGCACAAAGCCCAAAGTGGCCGCATGCAGGGCCTGACGAGGCAGGAGGTCGAAGCAATTTTCCACAAACTGTCTGTATTTGGTAAAGGTTGTGCCTTTCAGGATCCGGTTGCCGCCATAGGTGGCATCGTTAAACAAGGGATGCCTGATATAACGCATGTGGCAACGAATCTGATGGGTGCGCCCCGTTTCCAGCACGCATTCCACCAGGCTTACATAGCCGAAACGTTCCACCACCTTGTAGTGGGTAACGGCGTGCTTGCCCTTGTCGCCTTCGGGAAATACGGCCATTACCTTACGGTCCTGGACACTGCGGCCGATATTTCCGGTAACAGTACCCTCCTCTTCCTCAAAATTGCCCCACACCAAGGCACGGTATCTGCGTTCTATACTGTGTTCGAAAAACTGCTTGGCCAGAAAAGTCTGCGCTTCCTCGGTCTTGGCAACCAGAAGAAGCCCGGAAGTATCTTTATCTATACGGTGTACCAAAAAAGGCTTCTCGCCCTCAAGATGATACATCAGTGCGTTTACCAAAGTACCCGTAAAATTGCCGAAACCGGGATGCACCACCATACCCGGCGCTTTGTTCACCACCAACAGGGCTTCATCTTCATAAACGATATCGAGAGGTATGTTTTCGGGGGCCAGATCCACATGTTGAGGCGGATGCGGCAGCACCAACGTTACCACATCGCCCGGTTTCACCTTGTAGTTGGACTTTTCGCCAATACCGTTCACCAGAATGTTGCCCGCCTTGGCCGCATTCTGTATGCGGTTCCGGGCTGTTCCCGAAAGCCTGTCGACCAAAAACTTATCCAAACGCAAAGGAGTCTGTCCCGGATCGGCCGTTACACGGAAATGTTCGTAAAGGCCTTCCGCTTCCTCCTCTTCGGTATCCTCTTCCTGTATCGGCGGAACACTTTCCTCCAGCACATCCTCGCTGTTCTCCTCCCGCCGGCTATGGTTCTCTTCTCTGTTCATCGCCCCGCCCTTAAAACGCATCTTCAGACTCCATTTCTTCCTCTAATTCCATTTCTTCTTCCAACAACACCTCCTCTTCCTCTGCAACGGTATCCTGCGGCACAGGCAACCGCCCCTTTCCGTCGCCTACCTGCAAGGTGATATACGATCCCCTTCTTACCAAACTGCCGGGTTCTATCTCCTCTCCCTGATAAAGCTGTCCGATAACCGCGCCCTTGGCAATGGACGGAACACTTATTTTCGCGCCCACCTTCAATCCGTAAGTTTCCAGCAAGGCTTCCGCCTGCCGCAACGAAAGGTCTTGCAGATCGGGCATCTGCACCGAAGAAGGCATCCATGCCGCCACCACAAGATAAAACGTCCGGTGCTTTTTCACCTTGGCACCCGGCTGGGGCGTCTGGGCGATGATCTGCCCCGGCTCACGCTCCGGATCGTAAATCGAATCGCGAATCACAAACTTAAAGCCGAATTCCTCTTCATATACCTTGAGGTCTTCAAGGCGCATGCCCCTTATATCGGCCACCCGGATATCTTCTCCATGACGGGTAAAAAACCGCAAAGACAAAAGCACGGCGCCTGTTATCAAGGCAAGCAGCAACAGCATCCAAAGAATCTGACGCCAAAATCCACCGGTTTTCATGTAGGAAAAAAAACTCATCGCTTATTTTCTTTTTGCTTGTTGATTTTCATTCATCTGGCCGAAGCCGGCCGCAAAACATGCCTTTAATGCGCATCGAGCCAGTTTCCGGCCGCACGCACTTCCACTTCTATAGGCACCTGCATAGGCAAGGCTCTTTTCATTTCTTCTTCCACCAGAACCGACAGATATTCCACTTCCTGTTCCGGCACATCGAACACCAATTCATCGTGCACCTGCAAAATCATGCGGGCTTTCAGTTTTTCGGCCTCTATCCGGCGATCAACGGCAACCATGGCCAGTTTTATCATGTCGGCGCTTGATCCTTGTATTGGCGCGTTCACGGCATTCCTTTCGGCATAGGCCCTCACCACGGCATTGGCCGAATGAATGTCTTTGAGATAACGGCGGCGATGCAGCAGAGTTTCCACATAGCCGTTTTTCTTGGCATCCGCCACCACCTTTTCCATATAGGATTTCAACCCGGCGTAATTTTCAAAATATTTCTCTATCAGGGACGCCGCTTCCTTGCGTGGAATCTGTAAACGGTCGGCGAGTCCGAATGCAGAGATACCGTAAATAATGCCGAAATTCACCGTTTTCGCCTGCCTCCGCATGGTTTGACTCACCTCTTCGGGCGGCACGTTAAAAACATTGGCGGCCGTGGCCGTATGCACGTCTTTATGGCGGCTGAAATCCTGCAACATGTTTTCATCACCGCTCAACTGGGCGATGATGCGCAACTCTATTTGCGAATAATCGGCCGAAAGAAGGCGATTGCCGGTATCCCCGGGCACGAAACAGCGCCGTATCTCCTTACCCAGTTCGCTCCTGACTGGAATATTCTGCAAATTGGGGTTCTGCGAACTCAAACGCCCCGTAACCGTCACTGCCTGATTGTAGGTGGTATGGATACGCCCCGTACGGGCATCTATCAGTAAAGGCAAGGCATCCACGTAGGTGGATTTCAACTTGGTAAGGCTGCGGTAAAGCAACACTTTCTCCACTATCGGATGTTTGGGCGCAAGTTTTACCAATACGTCTTCGGCCGTGCTGAATTGTTTGGTCTTGGTATGTTTGGGTTTGTCCGAAAGTTGCAATCTCTCAAACAACACTTCGCCCAACTGTTTGGGAGAAGCGATATTGAACCTCATTCCGGCCAATCGGTAGATTTCCTCCTCGATGTGGCTTATCTGCTCCTGTAACTCCTGTCCGTATTGAGCAAGCCGCTCCCTGTCTATCCTTACCCCGCTGCGTTCCATTTTGCACAGCACACGTGCCAGCGGTATTTCCATTTCCTCCAACAGCTTCACCGCATCCGCCTCCTCCAACATTGGAGCGAATTTAAGGCGCAACGCCTGCACAACAGCCGCGTTTTGCAGGCAGACCTGAATGTCGGCATCGCCCGGTTTCCGTTCCGGATACGGGCTTTCCAAATACGAATAAGGCAGATAACTGCGCGTGAGACGCATCAGATCATGTCCCGAATCGGGATCGAGCAGATAATGGGCCAACATGATGTCGAAAGCCTGCACATCTGCCTCTATGCCTTGATTACGCAACAGATGCTGCTGGTTTTTCAAATCGTAACAAGCCAGAAAACGGGTATCGGCCTGTTTAAAGAAAGCCTCCAGCACGTTTTTTTCCGCCATGTTCAATGCCGGCTCCGTATCGGCCCCTGCCGTTCTGAAACAAGCAGGAATATAGTAATACAGCGAACTTGGGCCTTCTTCCGCGTCCTTGCAGGCAAAAGCCATACAGGAAACAGGCGCATAGCGCACCGAAGGAGCCTTACCCGGCAAAAGGAAAAAGGCCGTGGGGGCTTTTTGCGCCAGAATTTGCCGGATTCCTTGTTCAAAAGCCGCTTCATCGGCCCACAAACGCACATTGGAGTCGTTTTTGGAAGCACAGATGAAAGGTTTTTGTTCGGGCATGTTCTGGGGAGCGAACATATCGAGGGTAGTGTCTTGCACCGCCTTTTTCCGGGATGAGGGTACCGGAACCTCTGCGGCAGAAACCTTTTCCGGCACGGCTTCTTCTACCGCTTGCCCTGACTGGGATTGTCCGGATTGAGAGGCAAGGGAATCAGACGAGTAATAGGAAAGGAATCGCCGGGTAAGCGAACGCATCTCTAGCTCATCCAACAAGGTGGAAACCGCCGCCAGATCGGGCGAAGAAACCGCCAGTTCGGCCGGAGAAAAATCCACCGGCGCATTCAGGATAATGGTGGCCAGCATTTTGGATTCCATCGCCTGGGGCGCATACCGCTTCACCTTTTCCCGCAGCTTTTCATTTTCAATTTCATCCGCTTTGTCTATCAGATTCTCTACCGAACCGAAGCGTGCCAGAAGCTTACGGGCCGTAACCTCTCCCACACCGGGAATACCGGGAATATTGTCGGAGGCATCGCCCCAAAGCCCCAGCATATCTATCACCTGCAAGGGCGACGAAATACCGAATTTCTCGCACACCTCCTTGCGGCCCATTATCTCGATGCCGTTTCCCATACGGGCCGGCTTGTAGATAAACACCCTGTCGTTCACCAACTGCCCGAAATCCTTGTCGGGCGTTACCATATACACCGTATATCCCTCTCCGGCCGCTTTCTGGCTCAAGGTGCCGATTACATCGTCGGCCTCATACCCCTCGGCGAACAGAATGGGAATGTTCATGCCTTGCAAAAGCCGCTTGATATACGGAATGCAAACGGACATATCCTCAGGCATCTTTTCGCGGTTAGCCTTGTATTGGGTGTATTCCAAATGGCGGGCGGTCGGTGCCATGGTATCGAAAGCCACGCCGATATGCGTAGGTTTTTCCTTCCGCAACAACTCTAAAAGCGTATTGGCAAAGCCTAAAAAAGCCGATGTATTGATGCCGGAGGAGGTAATGCGCGGATTTTTATTCAAGGCAAAGTACGCCCTGTATATCAAGGCCATCGCATCCAACAAAAACAACTTTTTTTCCATGATGCTATTCGGTGTAATTGGCCTTATAAAATTCCTCATACGCCTTGTAATCGCCCGTCTGGCGGAGTATCTCGAGATTTTCAAGACTGATCACAAAGCCTCGTTTGGTTTCTATCGTTCCCAACACGTAATCGTGGCTCCAAATCATCTTGAGATAACTTTGCGCATTGCGCGCCGACACAAAGGTGGAAACAAAACAGGCATATTCTTCCTCGTTATTCGAAACAACCTCCACCTCAAAATCCCGTTGGTCGTAGAATTTTTCATTGAATCCCCGCACGCGCAGTTTCATCACACCCGGATCGCGTTCCCGCGTGAGGCAAATGAAACCCACCGAATGTTTGTCTCGGGGGCCGGCCTTTACAAACTCCGCCTTGAGCACCGCCTTGACCGTATCGGCAGAGGCCAAAGACTCTCCGCTTGCCGGAACAGGTTCCTCCGTAGCCTTAAGGGGATCCGAGTCCGGAAAGAGAATATTCTTTTCCAAATCGGCACGGGCGCGTTCAATCGCCGCCTGCACCCTCGGAAGAAGCGCACTCTCGGGATACGAAGTCACGAAATTCTCGGCTATCGGCAACATGGCTTTATAACCTGCCGCATGGGCGGTGGCAAATATCTTGAAATAAAGGAAGTGTTCCCGATAGAGGTTAACCGGATAGTCCCGTTCCACTTCGGAAACAAGCTTCAGCACACCGCTGAAATCATTACGGGCAAACCTGTCATACACCTCCGTATAGAGCTTTTCCACCCGTTTGGCATTGGCTTCCAGATCCTTGTAGTAGTTGGGATTGTTCACCCGCTCGTCTTGCTCGCTGCCGGGATAGCGGTTGGCCAGAATATTGGCGTATTTTTTATATCTGGCCACATCGCCCGCCTGATGATATATCTTGCACAGAATCTCGCAGGCCGAAGGCACAAAACGCGATTGCGGATATTCGCTTACCAAACGTACCAGATATTTCTCCCCTTCTTCGTTCTCACTCATCCTGTCGCTGTAGATCATCCCCACATAATACAAAGAAGGCTCGATAACGGAATCCAGACGCAGATAGTCGCCTTCTTCCACAGGCAACTGTTGCAGATAATATTCGGGATCCGCCTGCGTGAGCACTTTCGGAGATGCATTCCGCTCCTGTTCGTCTTCCTCTTCTTCGGACGGCGGCCTCAACACGGCGGCCTTCGGTTTGGAAGAAAGAAACCATAAATCTTCGAGTGTTCTCCTGCCCCACTTGCGGTTAAATTCGGCCAAACCTGCGTTTTTTGTCTGCTCGTTATAGAAATACCAGTTGGAACGTACGGAAGAAGATACATCGCCCTGCCCGCTCTGACGCGCAAGACGGGCCGCTTCCTGCTGTCTCAGATAGTCCTTGACCTTACGTTCGGCATATTTCCGCTGCTCTTTCTTGCTCATCCTGCCCACCTGCCGTAACGTATCGGATTCTATCAATTGCTGGTAATAGGCGGTGAGTTCGGTAAGGTTTTTCGCCCTGCTCACGATAGTGTAATAGTCGGGGTCTTCGGCGTCCACCACCTCGGCCGCGGCGGCATAGTATTTCTGCGATTGTATGTATTGCTTGCGCTCATAGAAATAACTCGACAGACGTTTGGCGGCCAACAGCATACGACCCGGATCTCCCTGACTGGCCTCTATCGACAGATCCAGGTACTTCACCGCATCCTCTTCCCTGCCCTGACGGAAGGCCATTTCGCCCATCACATAATAGATACGGCCGAAATAGTCTTGATTCTTGGGATCTTTGAGCATACGCTGCAATCCTTTCAGAATGTCTTTGGCGCTGATGTTGCTGCCATCGTAGCAAAGGGCGATGTTGAGCCGGGCATTGAACACCAGATCAAGCGGCGGATTCAATTTAAGGCAGGCCTTATAATAGTTGTAGGCCCGCATATTGTCGCCGTCTCTTTGGGCTATCTGTCCCAAGATAAAATTAAGACGGGCTTTCATGTCGCGGTCTTTGGTAAGCTGCATCCCCCGCTGCAAATAGGGAATCGCCTCGGCATACTTTTCCTGTTGCAGGCAGAATTCCGCCTGTACCAAAGGCAGATCGCGATAGGTCTCTTTCATCAGGTTGCCTTGATTCTGGGCTTCCACCTGACTGATAAAGGAAGCGGCCATGCCGAAATCCTTTTCGCGTATATAAGTGCGTGCAATCCAGAGCATGGCATCGTAGTGTTCCGGGTTCTGGGCGAACTCGGACAATACGAAATTGAAGATGGAACGGGCCTTGGAATAGTTCTGCTGATAGAAAAACCCCTTTCCGAGCAACAGATACGCATTGTCGATGGTTTTTACATATTCCTTCCCCCTGATCGAAATCGAATGCTTCTTAATGGCTTTAAGCGCTTTTTCAATCATACGCGCCGTCTGATCCGAAATCAATGAGGTGTCTCCCGGATTACCGTATTTGAATACCGGTATCACGTTGAAGTAGTTATCTACCGACTGGTCTTCCAATACAAGGTCGGCCGCCTCCAACGATTGCGTTCCGTTCCAGTAAATATTATAGTAGGCCGTAAGATTATGGAAATTACGGCTAAAAAACGTATTCCGCTTGGTAGAACAGCCTGCCGTAAGAAGCAGACAGGCCGTTATACCCAGCGTTCCGATCCAATGCGAACCCGACAGGCGGGCTTTACTCCACTTTGCTTTCAATGGCGGTATTGTAAATATGCTTGTAATCTTTAATATGGCCAAAATCCTGATCATCCACCCGGATATAGCCATCGGTTACTTCGCCCAGATAAACCATCGGTATCTTGGTTTCAATCATCAGATCTTCAAATTCGGCATCCACAGCTGGATCAATCGAAACGATAACACGGCTCTGGCCTTCGCCGAACAAGTAGGAATCCAAACGGAAAGCATCGTCAACCATGATGTTGAAACCGAAGTTGTTCACCATGGCGCTTTCAAGCAGGGCCATCATCAGCCCGCCATCCGAAATATCGTGCACCGAATTTACCAAACGGGCTTCGATCAAGTCGAGAATCACTCTCTGCAAGTTGTATTCTTCGTCCAGATTGAAATACGGCGCAGGCGAAAATTTCACGCCCCGGTAGCTGTAAAGATACTGAGAACTATTGATATCTTCCACCGGTTTACCCAACATATAGATGGCATGTCCCTTTTTTTCAAAGCCTATACCGGTATGGAACCGCTTTTCAAGCAGGCCTATCATTCCGATAACAGGCGTAGGATAAACGGCTTCCTCTTGACCGCCTTCGCTATACTGGTTGTAGAAACTTACATTTCCGCCCGTTACCGGCGTACCGAATTTCTCGCAAGCCAGGCTCATACCCTTGACGGCACTCACAAATTGCCAATAAACTTCGGGATTGTAAGGATTTCCGAAATTGAGACAGTTGGTTATCGCCAAAGGATGACCACCCGTACATACAATATTGCGGGCCGCTTCGGCCACGGCAATCTGCGTGCCGACCAAAGGATTGGCAAATACGTAGCGGGAATTGCAATCTACCGTCATGGCAAGGGCGCGTTCGGTATGCTTGAGGTTCACCACCCCGGCGTCCGAAAGCTTGTTGGTACCCATGTTCTTGGTGCCCACCATCGAATCGTATTGCTCGTATATCCAACGTTTCGAGGCGATATTGCCATGACCGCACAAAAAGCGGGTAACCTTTACGGCTTCTTCCATATCAATATCCTTCACTGTATGGATATCGAAACGTTTACACTTGGCAAAAGCCTTGTGTTCTTTGTATTTTCTGTCATAAACCGGCGCACCGCCGCCCAATACCAAAGTGGAAGCCGGCACATCGGCCACTTTCCTGCCCTGACGGTAAAAGATCAAACGGTCTTCATCAATCACCTCGCCGATCTGTTCGCAGCTTAGATCCCATTTGTCAAAAATGGCCTTCACTTCTCTTTCATGGCCTTTTTTCACCACGATAAGCATACGTTCCTGCGATTCGGAGAGCAGAATTTCCCAAGCCTCCATATATTTCTGACGCAAGGGCACTTTGTCCAGATCGATGCGCATCCCGCTCTTGCCTTTCTCGCTCATTTCGGAAGTGGAACAGATGATGCCTGCCGCCCCCATATCCTGCATACCTACCAAGGCCTTGGTTTTAGACAATTCGAGCGAGGCTTCCAACAGAAGCTTCTCCTGAAAAGGATCGCCCACCTGAATGGACGGAATATCGGCGGCCGAATCTTCGGTAATATCGGCGGAGGCGAAAGTAGCCCCGTGAATACCGTCTTTTCCCGTAGCCGATCCCACGATAAACACAGGGTTTCCCTTTCCCTTCGCCACGGCCGAGATAAGGTCTTCCTTATGCATGATACCCACCGACATGGCGTTTACCAAAGGATTGGTGTTGTAACATTCGTCAAACCCCACTTCTCCGGCCACTACGGGAACGCCAAAAGCATTGCCGTAATCGCCGATTCCCCTCACCACACCTTTCAACAGACGTTTTGTCTGCTCCAAATCGAGGCTTCCGAAACGGAGGGAATTGAGCTGCGCCACCGGACGGGCCCCCATCGTAAAGATATCACGGTTGATACCGCCCACGCCGGTAGCCGCTCCCTGATAGGGTTCCACAGCGCAAGGATGATTATGGGATTCTATTTTGAACACGCAGGCATATCCGTCGCCCACATCTACCATACCGGCATTCTCCTCTCCGGGAGCCACCAGCATCTGGGACCCTTTTTTAGGAAGGGTCTTCAACCACTTGATGGAATTTTTATAAGAAGCATGTTCGCTCCACATCACCGAATAGATACTCAGTTCCGTAAAATTCGGATTGCGCCCCAAGATAGCTTTGATGCGGGCATATTCTTCGGGCAAAAGGCCCAATTCCTTCGCTGTTTTATCCGTTACGACCTCATCGGTGCGACCGGTTGCCGGCCATTCCTGCCCCGGCCGGGACTTGTCGGATTTAGAATCGGAGCGTTCAGAAGCAGAACCGGCAGCGGCTACCGTCCTTTTACGTGTGGTACGGGCGGTAGCCGTTGCCGGTTTCTTCTTGAATTTAACTTCCAAAGCGGCAACCTTTACAGTTTTAACTGTTTTTGGTTCTATTTTGGATTTTTTTTTACTGACCGGATTAGCTACGGTCTTTTTTTTTACTTCTTCAGTAAAAGCAGACACCGCTTTCTTCAGGCGCTTACCTACGGCCGTAGCCTCTTTCATTTCCGCCTTTACGATTTTAACGGCCTTTTTTTTTACAACCTTGGCCTTGGCGGTGGCTTTCTTGGCACCGGCTTTCACGGCTTTTTCGGCTTTTTTGGTAACTTTTGTAGCTTTCTTTACCGCTTTCTTGGCTTCCGCCTTTACCGTTTTTTCAGCTTTTTTACCGGCTTTGACCGCTGCCTTGAGCATTTTTTCGCCTTTGGCCGCAACTTTCTTTTCGGCCTTAACGGTTTTCTTAACACCGGTCTTTACCACTTTTTCTGCCTTCTTTCCTTTGGCTACGGCTTTCTTTACCGTTGCGGCAGCTTTCGCCTTAGCGGCGGACTTACCTTTGACAACGGTTTTCTTGGCGGTAACCGCGGCTTTCTTTACCGCTTTTTCAACCGCCTTACCTTTGGCAACCGCTTTTTTAGGAGTGGCTTTCTTCACAACTTTCTTGGCCTGTGCCTTCACTGTCTTCGCAGCCGGTTTCTTCACATCCGCCTTTACGGCTTTCGATGCAGCGGCCTTCTTGGAGGCTGCAGTCTTTACAGTCGCTTTTTTCGCACTTGCTTTCGCCGTTGTTTTTTTGGCAGCGGCAGGTTTCGCCGTCTTTTTAACCGTTGCGGCTTTCTTTGCCGGCTTCACCGCTTTCTTGGTTTCGGTCTTACCGGTCTTTTTGGCAGATTGTTTTTCTTTTGCCATAGCTTCAGGAATTTTTCTTGGTTTTTTCCTCCATCAAGTAATGATGCAGATGTGAAGTTATTATTTGTATTGCTTTCTCATTAGCTCCCCCCTCCGGCACGATAATGTCGGCGTAACGCTTGGTGGGCTCTATAAATTGCATATGCATGGGCTTGACCCAGTTTTCATAATGCGTCAATACCTGATCGTAACTGCGACCACGCTCATGGATATCCCTGCGGATAATGCGCATCAGGCGATCGTCGCTGTCGGCATCCACAAAAATCTTGATATCCATCTTTTTCCGCATTTCCGGATCGGAAAGGATAAGGATACCTTCCACAATCACCACCTCTGTGGGTTTTACCGTTATGGTTTCCTTTGCCCTCGCACAGGTAAGGTAAGAATATACCGGCATCTCGATGGCGCGATTCTGCTTAAGCATATCCAGATGCTTTGCCAGCAAAGAGAATTCGATGGAGGAAGGATGATCGAAGTTGATCAATTTTTTTTCTTCGGGCGTCAGCCCCCCCTGATCTTTGTAATAGGCATCTTGCGGAATAACGGTAACAGAAGAGGCGTTGCAACGGGCGGCAATCTTTTTCACCACCGTTGTCTTTCCTGATCCCGAACCTCCTGCAATGCCGATTACAAGCATACTCCGATTGTATTTTAAAACATGTAAAAGTACAAAAAATCTTTATCAGTCATCATATCGCACAAAATTCTGTTGTGCATCGAACTTCAATTCCAGTCCCGAATGAAGTTCCACTTCGTAGCCCAACCGGCCTTTCTCCACACTTTTAACGGTATTGCCCGCATGACGTTCCTGCAAGAACTTCCGGATTTTTTCAGGAATGATCGGGTCGGGAACGGCCGCATTTTTTCTTTCCACCTTTTTCCATTGACCCTCGCCGTTAAATTCAACCTCGGTGCGATCAGTATATTTTACTTCATACTGCACGCCCGAAAGTTCGGTCTCTTCCTTGACATAGGCAACGGTTAAGCCGCCGAAATGCGTTTGCAGGAAAGACTGTGCAAGTTCCGGTAATTTGTCGAACGAGATGATACGTTCCACATCCGAAGCCTTGCCCGTCCAAACGATGGCTATCGAAAACAACAGGGCGAAAATCGATTTCTTCATCTTGCAAAGGTTTTGGTTTAGAATTCAAAAGTATAAAAAAAAGCCGTTACTTGCGTAACGGCTTCCTTCTTGGAGTGCCCTCGCGGAGACTCGAACTCCGGGCCCAATGATTAAGAGTCATTTGCTCTACCAACTGAGCTACGAGGGCGTGACCCTTTTGTAAGGGAGTGCAAAAGTAGCACTTTTTATAAAAAATCCAAAACTTTCTTTGACAAGGAGCCCCGTATCGATCCCCACCGACCCGGATTCTTGTCCCGACGGGGATTTCCGACAGCCTTTCCCTACCGGCAGCCGAACCTAAACCCAGGACGTTTCCGCCTATACCTCCGGATCAAAGCGATCAAGGTGTTCCTTTCCGTTTTTTTCCTTGCCGCCTTCAAATTCCGGCATATCCTTCTGTCCGCAATTGTCCTTGCTTTCGGTAAACTCGCGATTGGCAAACAACTCGGCCAAGCCCGTGATCTGTTTCAGACGCAACAATTCATCTTTGTCCATTCCGATATTGCGCATGATCCAGGCATCGGACATGTTGGCCTTGGTGAGTTCGGACACGATTTCGCTCATCAGTTCCACATTGTGCGTTCCGCGCGCCCGATTGTGCCGGATAGTGGAAGCCATGCGGTTGGAAATATCCTTGTCGATAACGGTAACCGGCAACAGGCCTTTCTCACGCTTGTAGATCCGGGCGGAAGTCTTCAATACCATATAGCGATGGTAACCGTCCACCAATTCGTACAAGTCTTTTTCCGCGTCGTAATAGCAGACACACGGCATTGTGTAACCGTCTTCCCAGATGGAAAGTTCCAGAAGTTTCATTTCCGGCGGTGCCACAACATTGGGATTATAGCTGTTGGCCACAATTTTTTCTACGGGAACGGCCCTTACGCTGTAGGCCGGGCTTCGATATTCTGTTTTCATTCTGTAGCGCCTAATAAGGATTGATACTTGTCCATAATCTTTTTTCGCCTCAGCTTCTCTTCTTTGTTGGGCGAGAATCCCATGTATTTGCACGCATGGTCGTTCTTGAGAATACAGATACACATCCGTTTGTAAGTGGGAAGCAAACTGAATTCAGGCAAGTCGGCATCATCCATGTATTCCATCCTCACCGGTTTCTTTTCCGTACGGTAGCTGCTCTTCTCCTCCACCTGGATCTGAACGCCCAGCCGCTGCAGCTCGCGGATGGTCTCATCCTTCAGCACACCGCCTTTCTCCCGCCAGAAACGGATGCTTACCGAAAGCTTCTCCAAATAACCCTTTCTTGTTTTTGCCGGAAGTGTGGAAAGAAGAAAATACATGTACTGCTCCCACGTCATTCCCTTGGGAATGGAGACCTGCTGCCACCCAAAAGCATTCGACCGGCCGTAAATGGAAGTGCAGTTGACCCCGTTCACACGGCCTATCATCTTACCCCATGTGTCAGGATCGATGGCCCGATACAGGTACAGGCTGGACACCGCCTGTGAAATAAAAGGACTTGCAACCCGTTGGCTTTCCAATGGAACACCCGCCATATAGAACAAATCATAGAGGCGATTGTAATCCCAGCCGAATTTTCCATTCGCCGTCCAAACATCGGTGGTAAGCCAATCATAGATGGGATAAGCATTGCAGATGATACCGCCCGGCCATTGACGAAGCCAGCGTTTTCCCAAAAACCGGTTCTGGTTGTTGTAAATGCAACGCCAACGATGATAGCTCTCCTGGGTACGGATACCTATCAGACAACAGGTACGACGCGCTTTTTTGCGGGCGTGAAGCCATGCGGCAAAACGGTTTTGAAACTCGTAATCCCACATTTTCCGATCGAAATACGGAAAATCTTCCTGCGTGAAACATCCCTCGGGAAGAGGCCGCACCCAGATATTCCGCTTTTCTTCATCCCAAGGCCGCCAGTATGGCTGAAACATCGAAGTGCTGGTCTGTACCTTGAAGGGCACACAGATTCGGTATATTTCCAGTATATCGGCATTGGCCTTAAACAAACGGTCTATATAACGCAAGGTTTCCGTATACTGGATTTCGTAATCCAGATGAAGCACGCCGATTTTCCGCTGCAGGTTGTTTGCCCTGATGTATTCGATACAGAGATTGAGCATCACTCCGCTATCCTTGCCTCCCGAAAAAGAAACATAGATATTGTCGAAGTTGTCGAAGATTACCTTGAGCCTTTCCTTGGCAAGCTGATAAACGTTCATGCCTGCCGTTTTTTCCGCCCGTATTCCAATTTCACATACAGCTTCCATTCCTTTACCACGATATGGAAGCCCGCTTTGGTGAACAAAGCCTTGTGCTGCATCTGGGCCACGGCCTGAAGCGTATATTTCTTACGGCAGAAATCCACCACCGCCTGTATCAGGCCGGGAAAGACATCGGTTTCTTTTCCAGCCATATAGTAGTTGTTTATTTTAGCCGTTTTCTTGGCAAGATTCACCTCCAACGGAAAGAAGCCGCACACTTTTTCCTGTTCATCCAAAGCGATGAACCATGTATGGTTGGAGGATGTCCAAAAAGGATAATCGTGATTATAATGAAGTACGCTGCGCTTCATCACCAAAGGAGCCACCAATTCATACAGACGGGCCGACTGCCCGTCAACGATCTCGATATTCATTCCTGCATGTTTTTCGCCCAAGCGGGCCGCCGAAAAAAAAAAAACGGCGATACCTGAAGCAAATATACGGTTTATCAACTTGGAATGCAAAATATCAGGGTTCATTGGGTCAAGTGCAGGGTTCAAAGCTTGCTTAGCCCCTGCGCTCGGCGGGCTTCTTCTAAAGCCGGTTCAACTGTTCGGCCTCCATAAGTATTTCATCGGCCTTGCATACCATGCGGCGGTTGAAATGCAGGCCGACAGTACCGCCGACAGCCGCACCGCAGAGGAGACCAGCACAGAGGAAGAAAAATACCGGTCTTTCATACCCCATTCCGATATAGATTTCATACATGAGCCAGCCCAACCACAATATCACCATCGGCAATCCGATACGGGGCCACCTTATATATTGGCGTTTGAAACGGCTCATCCGCTCCGCCACCTCCAACAAATTTCCACGCGCAAAATCGAGATGACGCACAGGATTGTGCATCAAAAAGGTGGCGATGATACAAAACAGCATCATCAGTTCGGTAGCGACGATAAAAACGGAAGAGACATGGTAAAAACGGTGGAAAAAGGAAGGTATGATGAACATGTTCACAAGGCTAAGGATCATGATCCGCAGGGCAAAACGGTCTATCTCGCCTGCTTTTTGTTGCATGGTACGACGGATGGCGCTTTCGTTCAGTTTCATGTTTTCCGATACCAGTTTCTTGAGGGCATCCAATTCCGCTTTCATCTGTATATATTCCTGTTCTGGGTTTTCTACGGTTTTCATCTGTATGTTCTTTCTGGTTTGAAAATTATTTTTCCGGAGCGGATTTCTTAAGTTCTTCCTTGATGCGGAACAGCCGTACGCCGACATTCCGGGCACTGATTCCCACGATGGCGCCGATTTCTTCATACGAAAGGTCTTCGAGCCAAAGCAACACGATGGCGCGATCGAAAAAGCCCAGCCGTTTTATCCTTCCGTGCAACATGCGCGCCTGCTTGGTCTGAGCCCGATCGCTTTCGAACAGGGCGGGTTCAAGTTGCCGCATATCGTAGGGTGTTTCGTGTTTCTGACGGCGTTTTTTCTTGGCATCGGCATTGATGCAAGTGTTGAGCGCGATACGCCACACGTAAGTGCGGATACTGCTTTCCGCCCTGAATTTCCTGAACCCGCGCCAAAGATTCACCAAGGTTTCCTGAAAGAGATCGCTTACCTCGTCGGGGCTGTCGGAGAACATATAGCAAACGGTGTATATCGTTTCTTTCTGTTCCCGTACCAAACGGGTAAATTCCTGTTCATCCATAACAAAATTATTGTCGTGCGTTTTGGCCATTAGACACGAAAGTAACGGAAAAATTACAGACACCGCAAAAAACGAGGTGAACCCCGAAAGTTGAACAAAAAAAATTCGGGGGTTTATTATGCCCTGTTTCTTTTGACAGATTTAATAGCAGGCGACAATGTTGTCATTCAACCACATGAACCTAAAACAGCCAAAGACACCTCTAAATTAGCCATTTCAAAGGTAATACAAGGTTATATCAACATGTTTCCGACTGAGGCCACAGCAAAAACGGCGAAATACGATTGCCACAACGACGTCGCTTGTTATCCGGAATGGGAAACTGAAGCAAATAGCGTCGCACTAATATTGCTTTCAAGTGGAAACTATTGGTGTTCGGGTACTTTAGCTAACAATACAAAACAAGCTAAAAGACCTTTCTTTTTATCTGCTTTTCGCTGTATTGACACGGACAGCGACCCCGATAACTTAAGTGAAGAGGTGAACCTAGAAAACTTTCCGGGTCCACCTCAATGTTTCGGCTTGACTTGTTTTATTCCATCAGCTTCTTGTACTTGAACCGCTTGGGCTGTGTATCGCCGAGACGTTTTTTCTTATTCTCTTCGTATTCGGTGTAACCGCCCTCGAAGAAATACACCTGACCGTCGCCCTCGAAAGCAAGGATATGCGTGGCGATGCGGTCGAGGAACCAGCGGTCGTGCGAAATCACCACGGCACAGCCCGCAAAGGATTCCAAGCCTTCTTCGATGGCGCGCAATGTGTTCACGTCTATATCGTTGGTAGGTTCATCCAACAGCAACACGTTGCCCTCGCTTTTCAAGGCCAGGGCCAGATGCATGCGGTTGCGTTCGCCGCCAGAAAGCACTCCGGCTTTCTTTCCTTGGTCGGCTCCGCCGAAATTGAAACGCGACACATAGGAACGCGAGTTGACAAGGCGACCTCCCAGAGAAATCTGTTCATTGCCTTCCGATATCACTTCCCATACCGTTTTTTCGGGGTCGATAGCGGAATGCTGCTGATCCACATAACCCAATTTAACGGTGGAGCCAACTTCGAATGTTCCCGCATCGGGCGTCTCCAGGCCCATGATGAGGCGGAAAAGCGTGGTTTTGCCTGCGCCATTGGGGCCGATTACCCCCACGATACCGGCCGGCGGCAACTTGAAGTTGAGATCTTCAAAAAGCACCTTGTCGCCGAAAGCCTTACGCACATGCACAGCCTCTATCACATTGTTTCCCAAACGTGGGCCGTCGGGAATGTAGATTTCCAGGCGTTCTTCTTTCTGCTTGCTGTCTTCGTTCAGCATTTTTTCGTAAGCGTTCAGACGCGCCTTTCCCTTGGCCTGACGCGCCTTGGGGGCCATCCTTACCCACTCCAGTTCGCGTTCGAGGGTCTTGCGGCGGCGGGATTCGGATTTTTCTTCCTGTTCGAGACGCTTGGTCTTCTGTTCGAGCCACGAGCTGTAATTGCCTTTCCAGGGAATGCCTTCTCCGCGGTCGAGTTCGAGAATCCAACCTGCCACGTTGTCGAGGAAATAGCGGTCGTGCGTGACGGCGATCACCGTGCCTTTATACTGGTGCAGATGCGCTTCCAGCCATTGGATGGACTCGGCGTCGAGGTGGTTGGTGGGTTCGTCCAAAAGCAGGATATCGGGTTCCTGCAACAGCAGGCGGCACAGGGCCACGCGGCGGCGTTCTCCGCCCGAAAGGTTGGCCACCGAAGCGTCCGCATCGGGGCAGTTGAGTGCGTCCATGGCCCGCTCCAGTTTGGCATCCAGTTCCCAAGCCTCATGCTGGTCGAGCAGTTCGGTAAGTTCGCCCTGACGTTCGATAAGCTTGTTCATCTCCTCATCGCTCATCGGTTCGGAAAAGCGGTTGTTGACCTCTTCGTATTCCTTCATCAGGTTCACCACTTCCTGCACGCCTTCCTGCACCACTTCCTTTACGGTCTTGCTGTTGTCCAATTCGGGTTCCTGCGCCAGATAACCTACCGTATAACCCGGCGAGAATGCCACCTCGCCCTGGTAATTTTTGTCGATACCGGCGATAATCTTCAAAAGCGTGGATTTTCCCGAACCATTCAGACCGATGATGCCGATTTTTGCCCCGTAAAAGAAAGAGAGCCATATATCCTTGAGCACCTGTTTATTGGGCGGGTAAATCTTACTTACCCGATTCATCGAAAAAATAATCTTGGGTTGTTCTTCTGCTGCCATTTTGCTTTGTTGGATTTGGGTTTATCGTACCGGAACCGGCCCGGCTTTTTACAAAAATCTTGTAAAGATACGCATATTTCGTACTTTTACCGCGTTTTGGAAAAGACCCAAAAATGGAATTGATGAAAACCTTCCGCTTCTTTTCTTTGCTGTCGATGGTGTCCTGCGCCCTGCTTTCCACACAGGCACAGGAGATACGCCATTTCTATACGCCTGCCTTACAGAGTTTTTCCAACAAACTGGCCACCTTGTCCGGCGACCGGCTCGAATCACTCCTGATCGGAGTTGACACCTACAAGGATTTGTTTAAAGATGCCTCGCCCGAAGTGGCGGACTCCGCCTATGTACTGTTGGAAGATTTCACCGTACTCAACCTTCAGAACACCGAGTTCAACCTCATCCTGCTTCAAGCCGGCAATGCCGACCGGCAGGAAGCCGAACAACAGGCGGCCCAAAACTATGAGAGACTGCTTTACAACAACTATTTCTCGGTAAACCGCAGTCAGGGTTACATCACGGTGGAACCCGATCTGGCGCGCATCCAGAACGAGCTGCAAAGCTATCTGAGTCCGCGCACCTATGCTTTTTTCACTGCCGTGCAACAGGAAAACCAAAATGGAGAAAGCACCGATATTACGGAAATAGAACCTTTGGAATTAGCCAGAAGAGCCTGTTTCTGGGATAACTTCCTGAACAACGGCAGCGAATTTCTCTATCGGGAAGAAGCCGTGCAGCGCAGAGACGCCTATCTGGAGCAACTTGTGTTCGGCTCGGACAACTACCCCTTGTTCATGCCCGACCGTAACCTCGACACGGCCTACCGTAAAGCCTATCTCTATATCATGGGCAACGAAAACGCGGTACAACAGGGAAAAACCGCCACCGTTATCCGCGATTTCTGGAAAGTATTGGAAAGAAACGCCTGGCGCGACAAACCCGAGGTGTGGATGTTTACCTACTGAAAGTATTTCGGAAAATTCGGAAAACCGATCTCGGAAAACAAGGTTTTTACCAGTGTAGGGAACTTTCGTCGAACCAATCGCCGCGCACCCGCATCACCTGCTCCACGATATCGCGCACGCAGCCATCGCCCCCTTTTTTGTGCGATATATAGTCGGCCACTTCCTGAATTTCCACCGCCGCATCGGCCGGACAGGCCGAAACGCCGGCCATCTTCATTACCTCGTAGTCGGGAATATCGTCTCCCATATAGAGCACTTCTTCGGGTCTTAGATTGTTTTCCCGCAAGTATTCCTCAAACCGGGCTTTTTTATAGGCCACCCGCGTAAATACGTCTTTTACGCCCAAAAAGGCCATTCTGGCCTGTATCGAGATACCGTTCCCACCCGAAATCACGGCCACACGGTAGCCTTTCTTCACCGCATGATGCAAGGCATATCCGTCTTTCACATTGGCGTTCCGTATCTGTTGTTCTTCATTTACGATCCACACCTTTCCATCGCTCATCACACCGTCGTAGTCGAAAATAAAGGTGGTTATCCCGGGGAGTTTTTCTTTGTAGTTGGCCATGTTTTGGGTTTTATCGGGAGCGGGATTTTCCACGTTCCCGGATTTTGGTTGCCAGAAGGCGGTATATTTCAAGGTACTCCTTGCCTACGGACGATTCGGCCAGGTATCGCGCCTGTTGTTCCAGAACGGCCTCATCGCCCCTTATGGCCGGGCCTGTCTGCACTTCATGGGGCGGAAACCGGCGGATTTTCCGCACCGTTTGCCCGATCAGCGGCCACAGCAACGAAAAATCAAGGTTCTGCTCCCGCAGAATATCATAGGCTGCCGTGTACATGAAGTTGGCATAGTTGCTGGCAAAAACGCCCCCAAGATGCAGGGCCTTGCGCTGGGCGGAATTCATAGCAACCACCGTATCCGACAGTTTTCCCGCCCAATCCTCCAACAGTTTCAAGGTGTCCGTATCGGAGGCTTCTATGCAGACAGGGGTATGCCTGAAGTCGGGCGAAGGGGTTAAACGACTGAAAGTCTGAAAAAAATACATCACACCGCCGTGCGCCCAATGGTTACCGAATACCGAAAGCGGCACGGAGCCGGCCACATGCACGGCCGTTTTTCCTGAAAAACGCAGGCGGGAAGCCCATTCGGGAAGTGCCTCGTCGCTGAGCGCGAAGAAATACACCTCGGCCCGATCGGTGATTTCTTCCGGCCGGCAAACAGCCCGGGCGTTCTTTAAGCGGCAAGCCAACTCCTGCGCTTTGGAAAGAGTTCGGTTATACACCTGCACCCATTCCAATCCGCATACCTGCAAAGCCGGCGCGAGATGGAACGCCGCATTGCCGGCCCCTATCATCACCGCTTTCATCGGCATCTACTTGCGGGATTGCAGTATTTCCTGCACTTTGGCGTAATCCAGATCGGATTTTTCGCCCAAGAGCACGCCTCTTTCCTTAAAACGGGCGGTAATGGCGTCGATAAGCCCTTGCACATCGGTTACCGAAGGATAATCCGAAAAACGGGTGCCCACCCCCAATTCGCGGAAAAAGTTTTCGGTAGCGGCGATAGCCTTTTCAGGATCATCGGTGTTCCACAGCCGTTGGGCATATTGCCGTTGCTTGGCTTGTTTGCTTTCCCCCATCACCCTTTGCAGGCCCGGCCATACGATAGCCAAGGTCTGGCCGTGGTCGAGACCGGCCAGGGCCGTAATTTCATGACCTATCATGTGCGTGGCCCAGTCTTCGGGCACCCCGGCGGCGATAAGGCCGTTGAGGGCCATGGAACAAGCCCACATGATATTGGAAGCCGCCTCCATGTCTTCCGGATTTTCCACATACTGCTTGCCGTTGTCGAGCAACACATGCAGGATGGCTTCCGAAAAACGGTCTTGAATATCGCCCTGAACAGGATAAGTAAGATATTGTTCGGTAACATGGACAAAAGCATCCACTACGCCATTGCCTCGCTGGCTTTTAGGCAAAGTAAGCGTAACGGCTGGATCCAATACCGAAAAACGAGGATAGAGCAAGGGGCTGGAAAAAGCGAATTTTTCTTGGGAAGAGAGACGGCTGATAACCCCGCCGCAGTTCATTTCCGAACCCGTGGCCGGCAAGGTAAGCACCGAGGCCAAAGGCACAGCCTTGCTGATTTTAGCCCTTTCGGTGCAGATGGTGTAAGCGTCTTCGCCTTCAAAATAAGTGGCGGCGGCAATAAACTTGGTTCCGTCTATAACAGAACCTCCGCCCACGGCCAAAAGAAAATCCACGTTTTCCTTGCGCACGATTTCAACGGCTTTCATCAGCGTTTCGAACTTGGGATTGGCTTCGATACCCGAAAATTCGATAAATTCAAAAGGCGCAAGCGCCTTTACCACCTGCTGATAGATACCGTTTTTCTTGATACTTCCCCCGCCATAGGTAAGCATGACCTTGGCGCCTTGCGGAATATGAGCCGAAATATTGGCGATCTGCCCGGCACCGAACAAAATCTTTACCGGATTGTAAAATTTAAAATGATGCATGTCTTTTTCTTTTGGCAGCGTAAAAATACGAAGACTTGCGGGAATTTTTCCGTAATTTTTATTCTCACGCGTTTATATGATATGCTGAATAAGAAAACAAGCCGGTCATACACCCGGCTATTACGGTTTTTCCACGCTTTTGCCTTTACCAAAAGCGATCGGCGGGCCATCGGCTGCTTATCGGCCCTGATAGCCCTCACCGTGTTTCTACGCGCCTACGGATTGGTGAAACCTGCCATGGAGTGGGCGGTTACCGCTCCTATGCAGGCTGAACCGAAGCCTTGGCAAAAAACGCAGCCTCCCAAGGCAGAAAACCTCGGCGACACTTCGCCTGGCAACCCTCGGCGAACCTACACGCCGCCAGCCTATATGGTAAAAAAGAAAGCGCTATTCGACCTCAACACCGCCGATACTTTCGACCTTCAGGAAATACGCGGTATCGGAACGGTCTATGCCCGAAGAATCGTGAACTACCGTAACAAATTAGGCGGCTTTGTCGATGTGGGACAATTACGCGAAGTATGGGGTATCGATTCCCTGCTGCTGGAAAAAATCAGCCCCTCTGTATATGTACGGCAGGGCATCTTCCGTAAGATTCCCCTCAACAGCGCCGATATACGCCTGCTTAAGCAACATCCTTACTTGGACTATTACCAAGCCAAGGAGATCTATCTGCACCGGCAGAAATACGGCGCCTTTACATCCCTTTTGCAAGTGCGGGAGGTAAATCTGATGGATTCCGGAACTTTTGAAAGGATTCTTCCCTATCTGAGCCTTGAAACGGACGAAGAACCGGTTAATTCTCATATATCAACAAACGGACCAGCATCGAAGTAGGCACATATCCAGCACCTTTGTAAACGGTTTGCTGTATCCAGTTGTCGTATTCATCGTATTTGTACTCCACGTAATAGCGTTCCATCTTTCCTCCGGAAAAACTCATGGTAACGCCTTGTACCAGACCTTTTTCGTTGTAACTGTAACTGATACGCGACAATAAGGTCTCGTTGGCATCGAAAACCGTTTCCGATATTTTTCTACCCTCCTCGTCATAGGTGTAGCGGGTTTCGCTCTGCTTGATTCCCTTCGCGTCCTGCCTTATCTCGCTCTCCAACATGCCCGACGGATCGTAGAAGTAAGCATATGAAAACATTTCTTCTCCTTCGGCGTTCATATGCTTCATGGTGGAGATATTCCCTTTCCTGTCGTGGGTATAGGCTTCGGAAGAGATCAGCTTGCCGGCTTCCGAGCCATAAATCTTCTTTTCGTTCAGGGTTCTCTTGTCTTTCGGACTGCCGTATATGTATTGCGTATATGCCCGTATCAACTGCATGTTGCCTTTACGGCGAACCAACGACATTAGTCCGTGAACATTGTATTCCACTTCGTATTTCTCCACCAGGTTGCCTTTCAAATCGTATTCCCAATACGTATAAGGCCGGCGGTCCTGATTGAAGTCCACCACATAAACCGATTCCGTAGGTGCACCTATTTCCACTTCATACCCTTTGTCGATAGGCTCAAAATATTTGAGCACAAGCTTTTTAGGATATCTCTGACCGGTAATCTCCACCAACTCGCTGGTGTATTGCGGGGGAATGATGGCTTGAACGGAGGCGGCCGATGCCAGAAGTCCGGCCAAGAAGCAGCATACGATGAGGCGTGTTTTCATGAGGTTGATATATTAACGGGATGCAAAGTTACACAAAAAAAGGCGGCCCGTTTCCGAACCGCCCTTCAAAAAACAATAAGATAGCTTGCCTTACCGTCTCACCACACGCGTCAAAACAGATCTGCCGCCCGAAGAAATACGGATAAGATACAAACCGCTCCCTTCCAAGTCAAAGGTATGGAGACCGGAAGAGGCTTCCTTTCGCTGCACCAGACAGCCGTTCATGGCAAATATTTCTATCAAGGCCTTTTCCTCCAGACGGATATTCAACAACGAAGACGTGGGATTGGGATAAACCGTTACGGCAAGCGGCTGCGCGCTTCTTACCGCCGTGGTATCTCCGGTTTGCGCATCCGTTACGGTAATCTTGCAGGTGGCCTCGAAGCCGCCGTCTTCGGTCTTCACCGTTATCACCGTTTCTCCTTCTGTCAGTGCCGTCACCAAACCCGTTTCGCTCACACCCGCCACTTCTTCATTCGAGGAGGTCCAAGTGCAGTTCCTGTTCGCGGCGTTTTCCGGCATCACCGTGGCCACCAGCCTGACCGTATCTCCTACATGCAGGCTGTCGGATTCCATATTGAGGCTTATACCGCTCACGGCGATGGGGATTTCTTCCGATGGCACGGTAATCAGGCAGACGGCCTCGAAGCCGCCGTCTTCGGTCTTGACCGTTATCGTGGCCTCTCCCGCAGACAAGGCCGTTACCAGCCCTTCAGCGTTCACGCTCGCCACTTCTTGGTTCGAGGAGGTCCAGATGCAATCCTTGTTCGTGGCCTCCTGCGGACTTACCGTAGCCGTCAAAACAAGTTCCTCTCCGATTTCCAGCGTCGCTTCCGTATGGTCGAGACTTACACCCGTTACCGCAACGGTTTGGTCATTGACCGTCAGCAGGCAGACGGCCTCGAAGCCACCGTCTTCGGTCTTGACCGTTATCGTGGCCTCTCCTACCGAAAGGGCATGCACCAAGCCCTCATCGCTCACACTCGCCACCTCTTGGTTCGAGGAAGTCCAAGTGCAGTTCCGGTTCGTGGCGAAATGCGGCTCCACTATGGCTTTCAAGGTTTCCTTTGCGCTTACGGCCAAGGTAAGTTCCGTCTGGTCTATCCTTACGCCCTCTACGTCGAAATGGCTTTCCAATGCCCAGAAACCTTTGGAGTCGTTCTTGTAGTAGAGCGTTCCGTATTGATCCACCACTACCGAATGCGTGCAATACTGCGTTGAAGGCGCCTGATATCTGTATTTGAGAATCGGTTCGGTATTTCCTTCAAAGTCTTCGATGCAAACCAAGTCTCCGGTATTGTTGTTGAGGCAGACATACACATACACCTTCTGCTTGTTTTCCTCCGTGGCGAAAGCAGTGCTCACCACCGGTGTCGACTGAGAGATGCCGCCCATATCTACGGTATATATCTTTTCCAGGGTCCGGGCATCGAATACATCGAAACCGCCTCCGCTGGTCATCGTTCCGGATGTAGCGTAAACGCGCCCGTTATATACGGTGGGTGTGGTGGTTGCCTGTCCCGCTATATCGGTAGACATTTTGGAGTCTTCGTCAAAGGTACCGTCGGCATTGATTTTTACCGAATAGATTTTCTTGGCTTCCTTGGCGGTGAAAAACAAGCGACCCGTTTCTTCATCGTAGGAAGTACCGCTGCGGATGGTGGATGTGGCCAAATCGGGCGCCACCGTCCATTCATCCACCACTTCACCCGTAAGACGGTTGTAGGAACGCATCAGACCATCATCACCGCCCACAAAAATACAATCACCCACAATCGTGCCGCCGCTCCAATAAAAACCCACATTGGGCGATTCCCATACCGGTTCCTTGTATTCCAATCCGTCCTCAGGGTCTTCGTCTTGCGTGGAAAGACAATAGAAAACGCCTGTGGCGGGCGAACCGCCGCTCCATGTGCCGGTATAGACATAACCGTCGTGATACACGATAGGGCAAAGCTGTTGGCTTCCCTTGCTGATTTTGGCCTGCCAAAGCGATTCCAGCGTAACGGCATCGAAAGCCTGTATCAGACCGCTGTTCATCGTTACGAATATTTTGCCGTCGCCAAAAGCAATCATTGAAAAGAAACCGATAGTGCCAGCCAAATCGCCTTGCGAAACCAAAGAGCCGTCTTTCACCGAAATGGCGTAGATTTTCTTACCGCAGGTATTGTAAAGCAAATCGCCGGCAATAATCGGCTGACCGTTGTATCCGCCGAAATTGTATTCCCATTTTACCGAAAGGTTCCCGGCCGTAATCGCCAAAGGCATATCGATTACCGACTGATGCACCGCATTCTTGTACATCTGCCCCCAATAGACATTCTCTTCGGTGGGCACCGTCTCCAACACGTTTACGGTACATTCGGCCTCGAAGCCGCCGTCTTCGGTCTTGACCGTTATCACCGTCTTTCCCGCCGAAAGGGCCCGCACCACACCTTGATCGCTCACGCTCGCCACCTCTTGGTTCGAGGAAGTCCAAGTGCAGTTCCGGTTCATGGCCGTGGCCGGATTCACCGTGGCGGTCAAAACGGTTTCCTTTCCGATTTCCAAAGCCGTTACCGTACGGTTAAGCGAGATGCCTTCCACCGCAACCGGCAATACCGCCTCCACCGGTTCGCGCGGAAGCGAACCAGAGAATCCGCCGCTGATCAGCGCGTACGACCATCCGTCCGCGCAACCGTCTGTCAGTTCACGCGAAGAAGCCCCGTAGGAGGAGTAAACATATTCCCCCGAGAGATCGTCTTTTACCTGATACGACCAATAGCCATTGTACCAACCCGAACACCACAGCATCTGCCCGTCGGCCGCCGACCAATCGTCGTAATTATAGGCATCCGTCAGCACGATGCCGTTTTCGGGCATATAGGTAACCGACTCTCCGCCCGAGGAAGGCGTGTACACCAAATCCAGATTCCCGTTTTGACGGATATCGAAACCGATGCCGGCCACTGTATTGCCGAGATTGGTTTCATGGGTCAGCAAGACAAAACGCGGATCGGCCTTCGCCACAGCCATCAACATGTCGATGCCGGTTGCTTTTCCGTCCCAACGGAAGCCCCACACCAAGGCATGGTCGGGACTGTCGAGCTGCCAGTCTATGATCAAGGCCGCCTTATTCTCTCCCTCTCCTACCCAGCACTCGATGTCGTTGAATGTGAACGGATCCCCTTCCTTGGCCTCCGATGCCGAAACGCCTTTTTTTATCGGCAGGGGGTTCAAATCGGAGCGTTCATGTCCCTGCACCATAAACGTTGCCTGTTGGGCAAACGATGCGGAAAACATCGCCAAAACGAATGTCAATCCGCCAAAGAATCTCTTTTTCATAAGCATTGATTTATAATTTATAAATAAACAATCTTTCACTTATTGCACCACCACTTTGCGCACCGCTTTTCTTCCTCGGGCATCCGTGAAGTAAAAAACATAGATCCCGGAACGTAGGCCGGATAGCGGAATCCGGGACTGGGCCGCGTAGGAACGGACCAGCCTGCCGGAAAGGTCGTAGATCCGTACTTGCGCATAATCGCCGTTCACATAAACCGTTCCGGCGGCGGGATTGGGATAAAGCTTCAGTGGCAGCAAGGCCGTTTCCTTCACCGACAAGGTATCGGGATTCTCCGGAAGACCGGGCGACACCGGCAGGGTTTCAGGAAAAATCACCATAGCCGGAAACCAATAGTTGTCTATCATCTCGTAAGATGCCAGCAATTCCCCTCCGGGGTTCAGCCTAACTGTCTGATAAGTCTGCCTGAGGTTATCCAGATAGAGCGAAACATACATCTCGTCTGTTTGAGGATGAACGCGGAATCCCGCCCCGCAATACATATACCAGCCTGACTGTTGCGAATCGAAAAAATCGTAACATTCATCCTTGTCGATATCATAGCATACGATCTGACTGTTGGAGAACCAACCGTCGCCTTGTTTTTTCCAATACAGTTTGTTTTGCCGAACCGAGGCGCAGAAGGCATCCGCCGTCCAGGCGTACCATGAACTGGGCAGCCCATAGCCTTGGGGAAGAAGAATCCTGGTGGTGTCGAGGCTTTCGGGATCAAACCTGAAAAAGTAATCCACGATGGAGCCACGACCGCTTACATCCGCCGCCACACTGAGCCACATCATGCTGTCTTTCGACTGCACGATAGATCCGAAACCCCTTTGTCTGGGCGAACCGTCTTCCCTGTCCACGGGGGCACCGACAACACGTACAATCGTGTCGTTTTCGGCATCGATTATCAACAAGCCTTTTTTCTGATGAACTGCAAACACACGGTTTCCGTAGCTAATCATCATGCCGCACTGAGCCGAGTAGAGGCCCGCGCCTTCGCTGCCCGTGCCGGCAATCATGCCTTTTACCTGCAAGGTTTCAAGGTTGAACACGTAAATGCCGTTGCTGGTGGAGATATATCCTTTTTGCGGATTGACACCCACAAAGCCGCGACCGTCGGCCATCGAATTTCCGTTGCTGTCGGTGGCGATGTTCTGCAGTTGGGCGATACATTTCATCGTCTTGGCGTCGCAAACGGTAATCCTGCCGCCCGTTATCGAAGCGCCCATATCACGTTCCTGTTTGGAGATGATATACATCCTGCCGTTAAAGACAGTCCCGTATTGACTCGTGCAACCCAGTTCCCTGCCCGGATTTTCTTTTTGGAACACCCTGTATTCCCATTGGCCGTTTTCATGCAAAAAGTTTATGGAACTGTTCTGATGACCGAACCAATCTTCGTTGAGGATAAACACTCCTTGCGTGTAATCTGGCTCCTGTTGCGCCCAAAGACGGCAAAAAAAGGCACAGAGAACCCAACACAGACACATTGTTTTCTTCATGACTATCGGATTTTATTGATACAAGACAGGTGCCTCGACATGCAGATCTTCGGCTTTCGACAACTCGGTGGAGGTTTCTCCCAGCCAGCCGCAGCTTTGGCTCACCCCCGTATAGACCCGCACGAAATCGATGCAGGGCAGGTGTACCGGATTCCCGTTTTCATCCACGGCCCACTCGATATTGAAACTTGATTTATCGGCCACTTCGTTGGGATGGTTGTCCACATAGCCCCAGTCGTAGGCATACAATACATAATACGAACCGTTCCCGCTTTCATCCACAGCGTTATCCGCCAAGCGCGATCCCTCGAAATTCAACACCGATTCGCCCACCCACTGAGGGTAATAGCTCTGACGGTGGTAGGCGTTGCGTTGCACATAACCGGTTCTTCCCTCGCTGTCGGTAAAGCGGATATAGGCGGTGTCGGTAACGGCAGGCAGGGTGGGATGCGGCACAGCGGGTTTCTGCTCATCGGGGCGTTCATAAGCAATGCGGTAATGATGCCGGGTGGAAGGCTTGCGGTATTCGCTGCCTGCCAGTTCATACCAAGTGTCATCGGGCAACCCGTTTTGGTTGCGGTCGAAACTTACCATCACGATGCCCGGCTCGCTGCTTCCGCCCGAACCGGGATTGTCGGGATTGGGGTTTTCGGATGCGTAAAACGCGTTGCCGTAAATCTTGAAGTCGTATTGCCCCGGCACATTCACCACGCTGTGGTCAAAGCCGAAAGTAACATAGCCGCCGTATGCGCCTAAGGAAATCATCACATCGTTGGTGCCGGAAATGGATTCCTCTGTTTTTTTCAGCATATCGGCATAAGTGTCGCCCGGTTCAAAAACAGGCATCAGGTTCACGAACTGCCCCGGTGCGGGACAATATTCATATACCTTGCTGATATAGGGGCTATACGCCACTTCCTCCTCCCAAACGGTAATATTCACTTCGTGGGTATAGGGATTCCGAGGATCTTCTATCTGCAACTTGAAGCGGAAATTGCCTGCCCTGGCCGAACAAAACACCAAATCACGCTCGGTGGAAACCACACTGTCGTTGCCCGCGCTGTTGCGGGTAGTCCAGATATAGCCGTTGCCCGGAAATTCAGGATGCAGCACCAATGCTTTCATACGCGCCACCGCATAGGTATGGTCTATGCCGAGACTCACCATCGGAACATCGGGACGGCATCCCGCCGCCGATAAGGCTGTCAAAAGCCCCAACGCCGTACGGCATATACTGTTCAGACTCTTTTTCATGGTTGCCTGTATAAAAACGCCATGTGCGCCGGAATGTCGCCGGTTCGCACGCTCCATTTCTTCTTACCGTCTTGCCCATAACAATGCAGCACCCCGCTTGAGACGTAGTTTTTGGCATCGGTAACAAAGATGTCGCCGTTGTAAGGGTTTACCGCAATGCCGTAGGGGATAGCGATGTCTTTTTCCGTACCGTCGGTAATGAAACCCGAGGCTTGCAGGCTTTTGCTGTCGATGTTCAACAAGCCGTAAGCCACTTGGTTGCTTTCAGTCCGGTCATTCCACGAAACGCTGTAGAAATACAGCAGGTTGTCCGCAATCACAAACTCCGAACAAGGAATATCGAAGGTGTCGGTTACCACCATTTCTTTCGAAGTGTTGTCTTTTCTTTCCAAAAGATGCAACCGGGATGGTGTTGCCCCGTAATCGCCGCGCGAACTCACCCAAATCCGGTTATAGCCGTCGGCACGCAAGCGATGCAGGTTCAGCCCCACGGGAATTTTCTGCACCTGTTTCATTCCGTAACGCTCCACCACCGACACCGTGCAGTCGTAATCCGGCACACGGTAGCCGCCCGAATTGGCCACATAGATGTATTCGCCCAGCATATCCAGTTCATCGGGTTGATACCCCACCGTAACCTGCCGGGTAACGGCCAGCGAAGCCGTATCCACTTCGAACACCGCCCCCAGCTGGGCATTCGGGTCTATCGACACAGGTCCCACATAGGCCGAAACGTATGCCTTTCCCTGCGAAAAGCGGATATAGCGACAGTTGGGAATGTCGATCTGCCCGATACGCACGCAGGTGCGTGCATCCATCACCTCCACCTTGTGCGAACAGTTGATGACCGCATAGAGCTTGCTGCCGTAAATCTGAATATCGTTGCCCACATCGCCCAGTTCCTTTATCACAGTGGGATTTCGCTCGGCATAGATATTGCGGATATAGTAACCGTTCACAAAATCCACATAATCGATAGAAGCCTTGTTGCTGCCCATATTGCCTTCATTGAGCAGATACATGCCGATGGGTTCTTCCCGATCGAAACTCGATTCCTGTCTTACCGGAACGGGCAAAAGTTCGTATTCGGTAGGAACCACCAGCTCGTCTTCCCTACATGCGGTAAACGACACCACGCCCCCCAGCAATCCCAAGGCCACCGGAAAAAATATCCGAGAAATGCGTTTCATTTTTATTCCTTACACAAAAACGCCATGTGGCCGGGAATGTCGCCGGTTCGCACGCTCCATTTCCGAGTGCCGTTGCTGCTGTAGCAATGCAACATACCGCTGGAAACATAGTTTTTGGCATCGGCGATAAAGATGTCGCCGTTATAGGGATTGACGGCGATACCGTAAGGCGCCTGAATCTCCGATTGTGTTCCGTCGCTGATAAACTCCGCACAAACCTTCGTTTTGGTATTGATGTCTATCACACCGTACGAAATGCTGTTGCTTCCGTCTTTCCATTCAAGGCTGTAGAAGTAGAGCGAATCTCCCTTGATGGCAAATTCCGAACAGGGAATATCCAGTGTGTCGATGGTGGTTTCAAGCGGATTCTGACCGGGGGTAAGAACGTAAAGATTGGAGGGTACATCATAGTAGTTGCCGCGCGAAGTAACCCAAAGCCGTCCGTAACGGTCCTGACGCAAGCGATGCAGATTAATGCCCACCGGAAGTTTCTTTACCTGTGTCATGCCGTCCGTTTCCACTATCGAAACCGTGTATTCGTAATCGGGATAGGGATTTTGACCCGAATTGGCCACATAGAGATAGTTGCCCGCGATTTCCAGCTCTTCGGGCTGATAGCCCACCGTAACCTTACGGGTAACGGTCAGCAAAGCCGTGTCGATTTCATACACCGTGCCCAGTTGTTCGCCGGCTTCCGACGAAGTGCCGCCCACATAAGCCGAAACATAGGCTTTTCCGTTGGCAAAACGGATATACCGGCCGTTGGGTATCTCGATCTGTCCGATACGCACACAACTGCGGGCATTCATCACCTCTACCTTGTGCGAGCCATTCACCACCGCATAGAGCTTACTGCCGTAAATCTGGATATCGTTGCCCATATCGCCCAAACTCAGCATCACCGCAGGATTCTTTTCGGTATAGAAGTTGCGGATGTAACGGCCGCTGACAAAATCCGCGTAGTCGATGGTGGATTTATTGCTGCCCATGTTGCCTTCGTTGAGCAGATACATCCCGATAGGCTCTCCGGAGGCGAAAGACGATTCCTGACGGGCCGGAATGGGCAGGTTTTCGTACTCGGAAGGCACAATGGTCTTTTCTTCTTCACAAGAGAAGAACACGGCCGCACACAGCGGCGCAAGTAAGAAAGCTGACAAAAATCTCTTTTTCATCGTTTCTAAAATTCTACGGTAAACGAAACACGATAATTCCTTTTGGGCATGGGATAGTTGAGAATCACATCGTAGTCTTGGCCCAGCAGATTGTTCACTTCCACCATGGCTTTCAACTTTACCTGTCTCACCTTCCACTCTCCGGAAAGCGAAATATCGTGCGTGTACCAGGGTTGTGTATAATTATAAATGATGTTTTCCTGTTGATTGTAACGTTCGCCCACATAGATGAAGCTATAGTTGAGCCCGTAGTTCCTCCACGAAAGCATGGCCACGGCCGAGCCGCTGTGCCAGGGGATATAGGGGATTTGGTCGCCGTAGTAGGTATCAGCCGGATCGGTAACGTCCACAGCTGTCTGATAAGTGTATTGCAACTTTGCGGTCAACATCCATTCATGCGGAAACCGCAAGGAAAACTGCGCCGAAGCATCCACCCCGTTTATCTTCACTTTTCCTAAATTGAGCATCGTCCAACGGAACTGCTGTCCCTTCGGATAGGCGATGATCTTGTCTTTTACCCGGTTGTAATAATAGTCGGCCTTGATTTCAAACCGATGGAAAACACCGTGTTTCCGCTCTATCCCGTAAGCCACGCCCACATCGTGCTGCACGGCCAGCTCCGGCTTCAGGTAAGCGTTTCCCACATCGGTATAGTAAAGATCGTTGAAAGTGGGATAGCGGTAAGCCTGCTTGTAAAAGGCATTGATCGTAAGATCTATTTTCTTGAAAGGCTGATAAGAGAGAAACACGCCCGGCGTTACCTTGTATTTCTTGGGCACATCTTCTCTGCCGCGTGATTCCTCGTTGATAAAAGTACCCAATACCGAAGCCTGTATCTTGACGTGTCCGAAGAGGTTCATGGCCGTAGCCGCCGCCAACCAATGGGAATTGCGGCTCACATTCATGTATTCCTCCAGGCCGTTCCACTGCAAATCGTAGGCAAGCGACACATCCCACCATTTAAAGATCTCCACCTTGTTGGCCAACGAAAGATAAGCTTCCCGCTGCACATAGATATTGTCGACGTGAATCAGCTTGTCATCGTTGTTTACGTAATGCGTGTAATCGTAGGCGTATTTTGCGTTGACACGCAGTTGCCAACGTTCAAGAAACTCGTCTTGCCAGGACAGCTGGGCAAAACTGTTCCTGTCCCAAAGCCGTTCCCCTCTCCGCCATACGTTGTTTACAATCGCTCCCGGCACACCGCGTTCGGAATTGTAGTAATACACCTGAAATTTCCATAAGCCGGTGTTGGAATAATAATGCTGCAAACCGCCTTCCACCCGCACCGCATTGATGTCGCCGTTCTGACGCACGGCCGTTGTATCGTAGGCCAGATCGCCAGAGGGTGTGAGGCGACGGTAGCGGAACTTGTATTTTCCGTTCGAACTGAGCACCTCGGCATTCATCGAAAGGCTGATTTTCTTGCTCAGCCTGTATTCCATCAACACCGAAGGATTTACCAAAGCGAAAGAACCAGCTTTCATGCCTGCCCGAAAATGAAAATCCTTGCCTTCCTCAAACTTGGGTCGACGGCTGTTGAGATAAATGCTGCCCGAAGAACCGAACTCGCGGGCACTTTGCAAAATATCGCTCTTCTGTCCGTTATAGAGTGCGATTTCATCTATATTCTCCAACGAGAACTTACCCAAATCAATCTGTCCGTTCTGGGCGTTTCCCAATTGGATTCCATTGTAGTAAACACCCATCTGATTGGTTCCCATACTGCGGATGTTTACCGTTTTCACGCCCCCCACGCCTCCGTAGTCCTTAATCTGTACGCCCGAAAAAAAGCGGATGGCATCGGCCACCGACAAACTGTTGAGCCGTTCCAGTTCGGCGCCTTCCAGCTTCTGCGGAACGATAACCGTCTTGGAGGGCGCTTTGATGACCACTTCGTCTAAATAATAATGCCGGCTTATATCTTCGGCAACGGTGTCGGCGGCGGTTACCGCCAAAACCCTTTGCGAACCTTCACACCGCGCCGCCTCCACAACCGCCGCACACCATAAAAAACATACAAAGCAAAAATAACGAGCCACGCCCCTGTCAAAAAAGTTAACACTTACCTGGCTTTTTGACCCATCGGAAACAGCAGAAATCGAATATTTGCCGGAACGGCTACAAAGAATACAATCCCTGTATTTTTATCGCTTCTAACCCAAAAGCAAAAAATATTCAACTTCTTTGGCTAGTCTTCTGGCTTATCTCTCTCCCGAACGTCTTCTCACGTATTCCGCCCTAACGACAGCTCTTACGCAATGACTTCTTTGTTCGAGTTTCCACGAGACTTACAGCTGTGGGTACAGCCACGGATTCTCACCGTGTTCCTAAATTATCGGAACAATCTCAATTGCCTGTAATCAAAAAACAATAAGATTGCATTCCGACCAAAAAGTCGGGGCAAAGATAAAACCTTCCCGGTTTTTTACAAAAGAAAATTCGGCGAACCTATCTCAACTCACATCCCAGCTCGTTCTGCAAAGCCGAGAAAATCTTTTCCATCGATCTCTCTATTTGCTTGTCGGTAAGGGTTTTCCCTTCCTCTTGCAGGATAAAGCTGACCGCATACGATTTTTTGTTTTCGGGCAGATTCCTGCCTTCATAAACATCGAAAAGCGACACGGCCTTCAGCAAGCTCTTTTCGCTTTTCCTGGCCACCTCCTCTATTCTGGAGAATTTCACGGCCTTGTCAACCAAAAGGGCCAAATCGCGACGCACTTCCGGAAAACGGTTCACTTCCTTGTATTCGGGTGCTTTCTTAGGCATGGCTTTCAACACGAGATCCCAATTAAAATCGGCATAGAACACCGGTACCTTGATATCGAAACGTTCGCGAACCGAAGCGGCCACTTCACCGAACTTCACGGCAGGTTTGCCGGCCAATTCAAATTGCAGGCCGTAAGCGAAATACGGATCCTGCAAATCGGTACAACGGCTTTTGGCCAGATTGATACGCAGCAGACCGCATATTTTTTCCACATAGGATTTGAGGGAATAGAAATCAAACGCCTTGGGCGCATGCTGCCACAATTCTTCGCGTTCGGCACCGCAAAGCCACAGTCCCAAATGATTTTCTTCCCTAAATCTTTCGGTAACCGAGGCCGAAACCTCAGCCGCCGGCACCGTGGCATAGGTTCTTCCGAATTCATAGAACCGCAGATTGCCCTGTTTGCGATGCAGATTATACATAATGCCCGAAAGGCCTCCGAAAAGCAGCGTAGGCCGCATGATGCTCATTTCCTTGCTGAGCGGATTGAGCATCTTCACCACATTTTCGAGCTTGAAAGTTTCGATATAGCTTTCCGAACAAAGCGAATTGTTCATTATTTCAAAGAAAGCGTTGTGGCTCAGAAATTCCGATACCTTTGTTACCACACGTTCCGGTTCGGCATTTTTTTCATCGCGCATACCGTACGAAAGGCGGTTGCCCGAATCGATGCGGTTGTAGCCGTATATACGCAAAAATTCCTCCACCAAATCAGCCGGACGTGTAACATCAGGCTTGTTGAGCGGCACACGCACGTTCAAAAGAGTATCATGCGCTCCGGCTTTCACGTCCACTTCCATCTCCATAGCTTCCAATACCCGCTTCACCTCGGCCGCCTCCATCGGTTCACCCACCAGACGGTTCAGGTAATCCAGACTCAATTCCACCACCGGACGGGCAATGGGAGTGGGATAAATGTCAACGATATCCGAAGCCGTTTCCCCTCCGGCCACTTCGGCCAAGAGCAAGGCCGCCCGTTTAAGCGCATAAAGGCATATATCGGGATCGGCGCCTCTTTCGTAGCGGAAGGAGGCATCGGTGTTCAAGCCATGTTCACGCGCCGTTTTGCGGATGCTTACCGGATTAAAGTATGCACTTTCCAAAAACACATCGGTGGTGGAATCCGAAACCCCCGCATCGGCACCGCCGAATACACCGGCCATGCACATCGGTTCGCTTTCGTTACAAATCATGAGATTCCGGGTGCTCAGTCTGCGTTCCACCCCATCCAGCGTCACCATCGTTTCCCCCTCTCTCGCAGCACGGACCACAATCTTTCCCCCCTTTATCCTGGCGATGTCGAAAGCATGCATGGGCTGCCCCATTTCCAAAAGAACAAAGTTGGTTACATCCACCACATTGTTGATGGGCCGCAATCCCACGCTCAGCAAACGCTTCTGCAACCATTCGGGCGAGGGCGCCACTTTCACGCCCTTTACGCATATCCCCGCATAACGCGGACAATTCAGGGTATCTTCCACCTGCACGTCCACCTTAAGCCCTGTGCCGGGTTTAAAATCCTTCACCGAAGGATACTTTATAGAGATCGGACGATTGTTGCGGATGGTTTCAAGGGCCACCAGATCCCGCACCACACCTATATGCGAAGTGGCATCGGAACGGTTGGGCGTAAGGCCGATTTCAAAAACGGTTTCGCTCTGCAACTTAAAGTATTCGGCCGCCGGCATCCCCACCGGCGTATCTTCGGCAAGCACCATAATGCCTTCATGCCCCGTGCCCACGCCTATTTCGTCTTCGGCGCAAATCATGCCGTAAGAATCCTTTCCCCTCAACTTGGATTTCTTGATGGTAAAGCTTTCCTGCCCGTCGTAAAGCACGGTGCCCACGGTGGCCACCACCACTTTCTGACCGGCCGCCACATTGGCCGCACCGCAAACGATGGGAAGCGGTTCTCCCTGCCCCACATCCACGGTGGTAACATGCAGATGGTCGGAATCCGGATGAGGTTCGCAAGTAAGCACCTCCCCCGTCACTATGCCCTTAAGGCCGCCACGAATGCTCTCCACTTCCTCCACCGCATCTATTTCCAAACCGCAATCGGTAAGCAAACGGGAAACTTCTTCCACACTCAAGTCAAAATCGGCATACTGTCTCAACCAACTATAGGCAACTTTCATCGAAGTATATTTTTCAATCCAAGATTCAAAATTAAGCATTTTTTGCGGCAGACAACAGACCCGGCCAATCAAAAGGCGGAGAGGGCGTATAAAAAAAGCCGGACGGATTTTTCCGCCCGGCTTTTTTATACCTCCTTGAAAAGAGGCAAGAATAGATTAGCGAACCACCACTTTGAATATGCGGGTGTTGTTGCCCGAAACGAATTTAACCAGATACATGCCGCGGGCACGGTTCAGGTCGAAGGCATAGGTGCCGGCACCCGGAACTACAGCCTGCCGCAGTTTCTGTCCGTTCAAGGCATATACCTCAACCATACCGGCAACTTCGGTGGTCAGATAGAACATACCGTTGTTGGGATTGGGATAGATGCGGGTCTGCGCCATGTCAACCGATTCCACTCCGGTAATTTCGATCTTGAAGCTGACCGTGGCTTTTTCCGATTCGCCGGTAGGATAAACGGCCACCACAGCGGCGGTATATTCACCTTCTTCCAGATCGGTGAAGGTGTAGGTGGTTTCGGTGATGTTCTCGGCTTTGAGTTCTTCACCCAGGTAAACCTTATAACTTGTCGGTGCGAAACCTTCGGGCATTTCCCAAGTAAGAACGGCCGATGTCTCTTCTACTTCCACCGCAAGTTTGATCGGCGTGGCTTCATCGGAAACCGTAAGGGTTCTTTCCACCAGTGAGGAAGTACGGCTGGCATAAACCGCCTTCACACCCACTTTATGTTCGCCTGCCTCAAGATCCTCGAAAGTGTACGAACTTACATTCACGGCCAATTCTTCAACCTTTTCTCCATCCAGATAAACTTCGTAGCCGATCGGATTGGCAGGTTGCTCGATATAATAGGTCAGATCGTCCACCATAAAGCCAAAAGCATCGTCGGAGGTACAACGGAGACCGATAAACTTGGCATCTGCGGGAATTTCTACAGAAACAGGGGTCCAGGCGGTAACCGAAACCCTATTGTAAGCCTGAATGGTCTTGAATGCACTCAAATCGGCTGTAGTGGAAGAATAAACAACTTCAAAGGCTTCGGGATACGAACCCATATAAGCTCTGCAATAGAAGGTGAATACACCGCCGCCCATTTCTACGGAACGAATCAGATAATCGTTGTTCTGTCCGGTAAGACCGAACCATGCCACGAACATCTTCTCACCCGAACATGCCTGCACACTGCTTATCTCCGGTGTGGTCTTTCCGGGATTAAAGACAATCCAGCTCTGCAGTTCGGCAGCATTGGTCCAGGTCGTACCCTGGATACCGCCTTTGAGCACCGGTTCGCTCAGAATATATTCGCCGATATTTTCAATGGCGAAATCTTCATAGGATTCCACATCGTCTTCCCAGTTATAGGGGTTCACGCCCCATTCAAGCACAATATCCTTGCCTTCCACTCTGGCATCCAGAATGGTGGGATCCACCACGACTTCGGTAAGTTCCACATCGATTGTAACGTCTTCAACAAGATCTATGTCGGAACTGTAATATTCATGGTAAGGAAGCACCACTTCATAGTCGTACTTGTTCCTCCATACCCGGTCGAAAACAACCTTGCCTTCTGCATCGGCAAGTGCCGTGTACAGATAAGCCTCATCCTCGCTCAACATGGCCACTGCCGCACCTTCCGTTGATCCTGCATCGGAAGTGATGACGAACGTTACCTGCATTTCCATGTCCTTGTTAAGAATATTGGTCATGGTCGGCGTGGCGTCTTCTTCTTCCCAAGCCGCCACTACGGCATACATATAGCGGCCGAATGTCAAATCGGTCCAATCTTGATCGGTATAGGTCCGTTCCGTAACCGGATTTTCGGTAATAAGTTCATAGTCTTCAAAATCGGCATCCATATTGCCACGGTAAACCTTGTAACCGTTGTCGGGATCCATTGCAGTAGCCACATCCTCGGCCTTGATCGAAACCAATACACTGCCCGCACTCACCGAGCTGAACAGTTTGTCGATCGTTGACCATTTACCGTTATGGAACATCCTGTTGCTCTTTCCGGAAGCCGCCGTGGTGGAAGTAACGGCGCAGGCATAGCCTTGGTTTTCACTTTCGGCCACTTCCACAATCGCCCACAATTCCTTGGTAATGTCGATTTCAATGTCCTCGTCGATCGTAACCCAATACCATTCACCTGCTTTTCTTTCCAATTCGGAAGGATCTATCTGCTTGCGGACCAATTCTTCCGTGCCGTCATAAGCCAGAACGAGCGTATATTCGGCCGTTTCCGAACCCGGCACGAAGCCCATCTGCAAGGCCTTGGGTTTGACCAGACCATAAGCGGCCAAATCGGCGGCATCGTAAGACTGGGCATATTTGAAAGCGGTTTCTCCATCAATTGTAAGACGACGATACAGCTTGCCGTTTACCGTCCAGCTGATTTCATCGGCAACCGCAGGCGCCGTCCATGTTATTTCCGCTTCGCCTTCATCGTTCACTTCGGCCAAAGCCATCGAAACCGGCATGTTCTTGGGACCGATCCAGGCCGAACGGTTCGCATAGACGGTGTAATTCGGACAAGGGCCGAATTCATTGTAGGCATAGGCACGGAAATTATACTGACCCGCCTTTTTGATAACGGCCGTAAAATCGGCTGTTCCGCCTACCGTGATGCCCGTCTTGACCGTGTCTGTTTCATAGTCTGCAAACGAAGCGTCTTCGGCATAGTGCACCACAATGCCCTCTATCGAAGCAAGCGGTTCGTCCGATACCGCCAGGGAAGGCAACGTAATGTTCAGCACTGCCGCCAACGCGTTGTTTTTCGCCGGCGAAACGGCATTGATGGTCAGTTCGCCCGGAACATTGGGGGAAGCAAATTCTTTTACTTCCACATCGTCGATATAGATGGGTTCGGTCGATATGGCACAGAGCGAGAATTTCAACTGTCCCTTGGTCTGCGCCGTATAATAAACCGTTTGCTGCTCCCAATCGGTTTTAACCGGCCGATATCCCTGCAAGTTGTCGTTGAACCACAAAAAGATATTCTGGGCGGTGCCGCTTTTTGCATAGAAGCTGACCGCATATACCCCGCCTTTCTGTACCGGAAACGCCTCGAAATTCAAAATACGGCCATCCGCATCATAGTTACTGGTAAGCTTATAGCTGTAATCCCCCGTATGGGCTTCCGCATCCGTGCGTTCCAGACCACCGTTATTCATCGGATCCGAAAAGGTTACATTGGCCATCATATCGTCTTCGTCATCCTCGAAACCATTGGTATAAGGAAGTTCCACATTCAGGATCATCACCTCTGCAAATACAACGGAAGAAAATACACCCGCCATGTCTTCCGCCCGGGCGGCATAGGTAAGGGTGCCTTCCTCATCGGTAAGCTCGATCGCCAGTTCGTATTTCTTACCGGGAACCGGATTGTCTATCTTGCCCACTTCATCGCCAAGCGTTCCATCCGGCGCGCTATAAATGTGAATAGCCTTGAGCTCGGTAAGCGATTCTCCATTCACGGTCAGTTCCGGTGCCACAAACGTAGCCACCACCTGTTTCTCTCCCGCATCGTAAGCCAATCCGAACGGATCCACGGCCAAAGGATTCTGATCGGTGTAATAAACCGATGCAACCTGCATGGTCTGGTAATAATCAGGCTCTATCTTGGTGATTGCGGCCGTATTTGTATTTACGGTGGCCACACCGGCTTCCACCGGGCTTCCCGTTTCCGGATCCACCTCTATATACATCCAATACAAGGTCTGCGTGCGATAATCCACTGCAGCAGACTGATTATAGGTATCGGTAGGTACGCCTGTTTCTCCGATCGCCGTAGCTGTCCATGAGGTCTTGTCAACGGAATAAAGCTTGCCATCGGCACAGATCACATACATCTCTCCGGTCTTGTCTATGGCCATCGCCACCGGAAAATCCAGACCCGACAAGGTCCCCACCGATTCGAACGTTCCTGTAGAAGGCGCTCCTTTATAAACAGTTATGGACTCTATCGCCGTATAATCCTGATTAAAATTGAGATAAAGCGTATATATCTGCCCGTCCACAGGGTCGTAGTCTGCCATTGCGGAGTTAAGCACGCTGGTTTCTTTCAATCCGATATTCGACAGTCTGCCCGTCAGGGGATCATACGAATAATAGCCGACCGCGCTTAATCCACTGGTTGTCTTTGCAACGAACATAGCCTCATAATGATCGTCGCACCATGCGCCCCAGAAAGGATAGGCATATGCGCTTGAAGTCTGGAGGGCCGTAACCAATGTAGGCTCTCCTACCTGTCCGTTCTTAATTTCGAAAAGCCTTGTGGCATTCGAAATGGACGCGATAAACTTCGATGCCGGAGCTTGTGCCTGATCCTGATCATCTTCGGCTACCGTCTGCGCCATTGCGTTCTGCATATAGGCTTTTACCATCGCATTCTTCTGTTCGTCGGAAAATTGAGATTGTCCCACGACCCTCAAGTCAGACTGCCTGATCAAAGACAACTTCTCAAGTTTTCCGTCCGTGTTCTGCCTAACGGCTGAATTCTTACCGGTCAAGGCTACACCCTTGTCCATAGAAAAACCTGCAACTTTTTCAGCTGCTTTCTGTGTGAGTTGCTGGGCCCCTGCCGGGTTTAACCACAGCATAGCGCAAATAAACAATGCGCAAAATTTAAATGTTCGTCTCATCTTGTAAATTTTTAATCGAACACTCCGTGAATTTTATATGTCGCGATTCTTTCGAACCGCCATGTTTGTTTCTTCTATATGGGTTCCGCTTTTTCTTTTAGGTAATACTTTTTACTTGTTTCCGAAATACGGATTGTAAAGTTAATACAAAACCGGCAAAAAACAAACCGCCAGGCAAGGGAAAAACACACCCCGCACACACATTATATACTCAACAAAAACAATTATTTGAAATGCGTTTATACAAAAAATCAAAAGTTGAAAAACAAATCAGAAACAAAAAACTTCATCCTGACGCTTACCCGACAAAACCACCACCTACAGACAACAAAAGATCACCGTTTAAATTAAGCCGAGAGCAGAGACCAAACTCGTTTGGGCTATGCCGAG